>JAYTLP010000186.1:0-17715 GCA_043729375.1 Myxococcales bacterium | reverse complement strand
GGAGGGAGGACGGGAACGTCCTCCCCTGGTTGCCCCGCAAGAAGCGCCAGACGAAGCTGAAGGAGCGCATCGAGCGCCAGCGCGTCGTGAAGGCAGGGCACCTGCAAAAGGAAGCAGGGGACCGGAGATTTCAGAGCCGGTACACAGCGACTGATAACGTCAGCGCCGGCGATCCGGAAATGTCCTGTGGCCGGTGTCCGGCGCCATGTTTTTCTACCTAGTGCAGGCCTTCGGCGAGGGCCTGCAGCACGGCGGGGTCATTCTCGGTCTCGCGCATCTTCTTCAGCGCGGGCCGGATCTCCGGATCGAGGTCGACGCCGACGTCGATGACGGCCCGCACTGAGTCCGCTCGTACCCCCGCGTCCTTGTCGGTCATCGCGAGGACGAGTCCGCGCGCGGTGCCTGCATCCTTCGCCGCGGAGAGGCGACGGGCTGCAGCGCGTCGTCGCAACGGATCGGGGTCCTTGCCGAGGATAACCATGAGCCGGATGCGCGCGTCCTCGTAGGCGAGGAAGCCCTGCTTGCCGGCCTCCGGACCATCGAGGCCCGTGACGAGGCCGGCGAGCCGCAGCCGGGCGTCGAGCGCATCGGGATCGAGCTCCACCTGCCGCGTGAGCGCCGCGCGCTCGGCGACATGCTCGCCGGCGTCGCGCGCGATGGCGACGAGCACCTCCTGTGCCTCGAGGTCGGCGGGTCGCAGTGCGGCCGCACGCATCGCAAAGGCGACCGCACCTTTGCCGTCGTTGCGCTCCTGCCGGATGCTGGCGAGCGCGAAGAGTGCGCTGGCATCGCGCGCGGGATTGCCAGTCGTTGCCCCATCGACCAGCCTGCGAAAGCACGCCTCGGCCTCGTCGAGGTGCTCGTGCCCGAGCGCCTCCTTGCAGCTCTCGTACGTCGCGATGGCGACCACCGGCAGTGGCGCGGGCTTTTTACAAGCGACGAGCAGCAGCACGAGCAGCGCTCGCTTCATGCCTTGCCCTCGAGCGGCAGCGCGATGCGGAAGGTCGTGCCTCGGCCGGGCTCACTGTCGCAGTCGATGGTGCCGCCGTGCTCGTCCACGATCTTCTTCACGATGGCGAGGCCGAGCCCCGTCCCGTCGCGCTTGCCCGACGTGGAGAACGGTGTGAAGAGCTTGCCGCGCATGGCCGCGGGGATGCCCGGGCCATCGTCGGCGAAGGTGAGCAGGAGCTGCGCGTTCGCAGAGTCGATGGTGATGACGAAGGTACCGCCGTGCACCATCGCCTGCGCGGCATTGCGTGCCAGGTTGTGGACGGCGCGGAAAAGCTTGAGCTCGTCGAACAGCGCCACGCCGGCGTAGCGCGCGTCGATTGTGAGCTTGACGTCGTGGCTCTCGAGCTCTCGCGTCAGCTGCTCGCGCAGCTCCTTGGCGAAGCGGTTGAGGTGCACCTTGCGCACGAGCAGTTTGGACTCGCCACGCACGAACGCGAGCACCTCGCCGGTCATCGCGCCGAGCAGGTCGAACTGCTTCAGGATGGACTGCGCGTACTCCTCGCGCTCGGCGGCGTCGCTGCTCTCGGCCATCAGCTGCGTGTACCCGGACGCAATCGTCATGGGCGTCTTCAGGTCGTGGAGGAGCCCAGAGACGAGCTGCCCCACCGACTCGAGCCGCGAGGACCGGGCCCGCTCCTCGCGCGCGCGCAGGATGAGCAGCGAGCGCGCGACCTGACCGGCGATGAGGGTCAGCAGCTTGCGGTCCTCGTCGTCGAACATGCCGTTGCGCTTGTCGTGCAGCTCGATGGCGCCCAGCGCGAGCTCCTCGCCCTGGCCGACGAGAGGCACACACAGCACGCTGAGCGGCGCGCAGTCGAGCTCTTGCCACAGCGCGCGGTCGCTGCGCGGGTCGCCGTCGACCGACGTGAGCAACACCGGCGCCTGGTGCTCGGTGACCCATCCCACCACGCCCTGGCCGCTGTCGATCCGCACGCGCATCGCGGGCTTGCTGCGACGGTGGCATACGAGCTCTCCCGACCGCGCGTCGCGCAACAGGGCCACAGCATCGTCGCAGCCCACGAGCTCGGCGGCGCGATCGAGCAGGCGCTCGACGAGCTGGTCCTGATCGTGGGCGTCCGCAGCCTCGGTCTCGATGCGGTACAGCACGTCCAGCTCGTCGAGCTTTTCCTTGAGCTCGGTCTGCGTGTCGACGAGCGCGCGGTTCTGCTCGAGCATCGACGTGTAGAGCCGCGTGTTCTCGATATTGATCCCGGCCACGACGGCGACCGTACGGAGCAACGCCTCGTCGTCGGTGTCGAACGGGCTGCCGCGCTTGTTGAGCACCTGGATGACGCCCATGACCTCCCCGGCGTGATCGGGCAGCGGCATGCAGAGCATCGAACGTGTGATGAATCCAGAGCGCCTGTCGTTCGACGGGTCGAAGCGGGGGTCGTCATAGACGTCGGGGATATTCACCGTCTCGCCGGACGTGGCCACCCATCCCGCGATCCCCTTTCCGTGGGGCAGCTGGATCGGCAAGAGCTGCGTTCCCCCCGGGCCCTGTGCGACCCACGACTCGAGGCCTCCATCGGTCTTCACGAGGAAGAGGCTCGTGCGCTCGGCGTCCATGAGCTGTGTGACCTTGGTGAGGAGGGACTCGAGCAGGGGACGGAGCTCCAGCGTCGCCCCGAGCACCTGCGCGAGCTCGCGCACGGCGTCTGCCCGGCGCAGCTCGATGCGCAGCCGCTGCTCGAGGTCCGGGATCGTGTCGATGTGATGCTGCCGGGATGTCACTCGAGCCCTCGCGCGCGCAGCGCGTCGTCGTCCTCGCCACGCAGGTGTCCGAGCTCGTGGTGCAGCGTGGTGCGCACCTGCTCGCGTAGCTCGGCGACCGACGAGACGGCGCGCATGAGATTGAGGCGATAGAGTGCGATGGCGCGCCGCTCGACGTCGGGCTTCACCATGTCCGTCCGCGCATGGCGCGACGACTCCGCCTTCACGGGTTCGAGGAGTGGCCCGCCCCGGAAGAGTCCGAGGATCGTGGGCGGTAGCGGCGGATCGTCGGCGGTGAGGTCGTCGAGGCGGGGCAGGTCAGGGAGCTCGAGGTCGACCAGTGCGAGATCGGACCGGAGCCGTGGCGCAAGGGCTGCGACCTCTTCCTGCACCATCTTCTCGAAGGCCGGGCGGCTCACGTCGATGGGCGCGTGGATCTCGGTGGGGTCGAGCCGCAGCGCCTCGGCGAGCTCGTGCGCGGCAGCCGCCTCGTGCCCGAGCTGCTCCTCCGTGAGCCCGAGCTGCTGGTGTGCGAACGCGTCGCTGGGATCCTTGTCGACGACTGCGCGCAGCGACTTCTCCGCGTCGACGAAGCGGCACAGGTCGAACAGTGCCACCCCGCGTTCGTACCGTGCCGTGAGATCCTCGGGCGCTGCGGCGATGGCGGCATCGAGGTGGGGCACCGCCTCCTTGGCGCGCCCGAGATCGGACAGCGCCTGACCGGCGAGCAGCTCCAGGCGCGCACGCAATGGCCGGTCGACCTTTGCTCGCGCGCGTCGCAGCCTGTCGAGGCCGCGCAGCGCGTGCTCGAGCGCGGCCGCGGCATCGTCGCTCGCCACGTCCCCCTTGGCGGTGAAGCGGTTCAGCAGCAGGTCGGCCGCGGAGACGAGCGTGTGCGGGTCGTCGGGATCGATGGCAAGCGCGCGACCGATCGCGGCACGCGCTTCGTCCTTGCGCGCCAGCTCCACCAGCGCGAGGGCGCGATCCTCGTGTGCCTCCACCGACCGCGGATCGACGCGCGCAGCCTCCTCCGAGCAGACGAGCGCCGCGGCGTAGTCGGAGTGATCGTGCCGCTCGCTCGCGCGGTCGAGGAGAGCGCCGAGCGGCCGCGCCGGCGCTCCGGAGGCGTCGTCGGCGAAGCAGCGCTGAAGCACCCGGGGCGAGAACGGCTCGGGTCGGGGTGGCGGAGGTACACGCATCGCCGAGCGCTGGTCGGGCTGTGCCTCGGGCGGACGCGACTTGCAGCCGGCTCCGAAGCACACGCACACGCCGAGAACGGCAGCGGTGCCCCAGCGCATGGCGAAGACACGGCGCACGTACCGAAACGATATCACTTTGCGTCGGCCCACGAGAGGCCGACGCCGACATCGACGACGAGTGGAACCAAGAGGGTGGCCACGTTCTCCATCGTGCTCTTGAGAAGGGCAGCGACCTCGTCGGCCTCCGCGCCAGGTGCCTCGAGGACGAGCTCGTCGTGCACCGTGAGGAGCATCCGGGTGGGCGGGCCGGGCCGGGCCTCGAGCAGCCTCTGGACGTCGATCATCGCGATCTTGAGGAGGTCCGCCGCAGTCCCCTGGATCGGTGTGTTGCGAGCCATGCGCTCGCCGTACTTGCGCACGCTTTGGTTCTTGGCCGCGAGCTCTGGCAGTGGACGGAAACGCCCGAACAGCGTGCGTGCGCCTCCGGCGCGCCGAGCCTCTTCGATGACGGCCTCCATGTACGTGGCGACGCCGTGGTAGGTGCGGTTGTACCCCTCGATGTAGCGCTTGGCCTCGACGCGCTCGATGCCGAGACGGTCGGCGAGACCGAAGTCGGACAGCCCGTAGACGATGCCGTAATTGATCATCTTGGCGACTCGCCGCATGTCCTTGTCGTGGCGCTTGTCCTCTCCGAACATCTCCACGACGGTGCGCTCGTGGACGTCCTCGCCGTTCGCGAACGCGTCGGTCAGCACCGGGTCGTGCGACAGGTGCGCGAGCACGCGCAGCTCGATCTGCGAGTAGTCGGCTACCACGAGCTTGTTGCCGGGGTCCGCGATGAAGGCCCGGCGGATCTCGCGACCCAGCTCCGTCCGGATGGGCACGTTCTGGAGGTTGGGCTCGACGGAGGAGAGCCGCCCTGTTGCTGCGATGGTCTGCCGGTACGACGTGTGGAGGCGGCCTGTGCGTGGATCGACGAGCGCCGGCAGCGCGTCGAGGTAGGTACCCTTGAGCTTCGAGACGACGCGGTGGTCGAGGATCTTGCGCGCGACCGGGTGGAGCGGCGCCAGCTCCTCGAGCACGTCGGCGTCGGTGGAGAAGCCGGTCTTCGTCTTCCGGGTCGGGGGAAGCTGCAGCTTGTCGAAGAGCAGCTCCTGGAGCTGCTTCGGCGAGCCGAGGTTGATGGGCTGGCCGGCAAGCAGCGCGACCTCGCCTTCGATCCGCTCGAGCTCGACGGCCGCCGTCTCCGACATGCGGCGCAGCGCGGCCACGTCGATGCGGATGCCGTGCGGCTCGATGGCCGAGAGCACACGCGCGAGCGGCAGTTCGATGTCGTCGAGCAGCTTCCCGAGCCCGCGCGCTTCGATGTCGGCCTTGTACCGGACCCCCGACGCGAGCGCGGCCTCGGCCTCCAGCGCGGCGAGCAAGGCGGCGCGCTCCACCTCGATGGACTCGACGGGCGAGGCCTTCTTGCCGGTTCCCGTCAGCGAGTCGCGTGTGGGCAGCAGCGCGAGCGAAGCTGCGCCGAGGAGGTCGGGCAAGGTCCGCGTAGCGATCCCCGAGAGCGTGTGATCGGACGCGGGGTCCACGAGGTACGAGGCGAGCGCGGGGTCCCAGGCGCGCGACGAGAGCGACGCACCGAGTGGTCCGAGCACGAGCTCGACCTCCTTCGCGTCGTGCACGTAGCGGAGGCTGCGCGGGGTGCGGAGGGCATCACCGAGGAGCGCGAGCGCTCGCGCCGGCACCTGCGAGGGCATGGCGAGGTAGCGGTGCCCTACGGGGACGTACGCGGGCGGGCGGTGCGGGAATGCGATTGCGAGCCCGATGGCGTGGGTGGTTAGGCTGGAGCCCCCCGACGTCCACAGCGACAGGCCGAGCGTGCGCGTACGGCTGACCTCGCCCGCGAGCACACGCAGCGACTGCTCATCGGTCACGATTTGAACCGGGCCGTTGCCGAGGCGCGTGACGAGCTCCGTTCGCGACGCGATGACGGGCGCCGGAGCCGGCGCCACCGTCACGGCCGGCGCCGCCTGCGAGAACGCGGGGCCGAGTCGATCGAGCAGGCGCGTGAACTCGAGCTCGCGCAGCTTCGGACCGACGCGGTCCGGGTCGAGCGGCGTGCGCACGAGGTCGTCGAGGCCGACCTCGACGTGGGCGTGCTCGTCGAGCGCAACGAGCTTGCGAGACAACCGGACTGCGTCGGCGTGCGTCCGTACCTTTTCCGCCACCGAGGCCGCGCCGCGCAGCCCCTTCAACGCGGCGATCTCGTCGACGCGCATGATGAGTGACTCCACGTCGCCGAAGCCCTGCACGAGCGCGGCAGCGGTCTTCGGCCCGACCCCGGGGATGCCCGGGACGTTGTCGACGGAGTCGCCCATGAGCGCGAGCAGAGCGCCGAGCTGCAACGGTGGCACGCCGAACTTCTCGGTGACGCCCGCGACGTCGTAGGTGACGTTCTTCATCGTGTCCAGCAGCACGCAGCGGTCGTCGACGAGCTGCATGAGGTCCTTGTCGGACGACACGATGACGACGCGCTGGCCGGCTTCCTTCGCGAGGCGGGCGAGAGTCGCGATGAGATCGTCGGCCTCGACGTTCTTCGCGTCGAGCACAGGCACGCCGAACGCCTGGACGACCTCGCGCACGAGCGCGAACTGCGGAACGAGGTCGTCGGGCGCGGGAGGCCGGTTCGCCTTGTAGCCACCGTACAGATCGTTGCGGAAAGTGCGCGCTCCGGCGTCGAACACCACGGCGAGCCGCTTGGGTCTGTGCTCCATCTCGAGGCGGATGAGCATCTGGGTGAAGCCGAACACGGCCCCCGAGGGGACCCCCGACTTCGTGGTGAGTGGCGGCAGCGCGTGGTACGCGCGGAACAGGAAGTTGGAGCCGTCGACGAGGTAGAGCGCGTCTTCGTTGTTCACTGGATCTGTGCGTTGACGATCTTGGGCGGCACGAGGAAGTACACGTCGCGTGGCGTGCCGAGGTTCACCGTCGAGTTGCCAGAGACACCGCGGACCTGAAGCTGCGCGCGAAACAGCTGAGCTTGCGCAGTCGGCTGCACCGTCACGTTCATGCGCGGCACGACGTTGAAGCAGACCTCGTTGCCAACCTTGAGCCCGGGGAGCGTGTCGAGAACACCGTCCGCTCCGGTCGTGGCCCGCGGCCCCGTGAAGTCGTCCCGGAGTGGCGACGGCGGCGACTGCACACAGACGGACGCTGCACCGACGCCGCTCACGTCCGGAACGAGCCGGAAGAGGAAGTTGTCGATCGTGCTCGCATCGATGTCGTGCGCCTCCACGTGGACGTCGAAGCGCAGGCTCTGCGAGAGAGCGACGATGCCCGAGACGACCGCATTCGAGACGCCGGTGCCGTTGTCGGCGTCGACCGTGAACGCGAGCGGGCAGATGCCACCCAGCGGCGCTTCGCCGATGATGAGGTCGTTCGAGTCGAGGCCCGTGCAGCACTTGTCCACCGGGCAGCCGATGGGGCGCGTCGCGAAGCCGCCGAAGTCGCCGGGACCCACGACTGCGCCGGTCTCGAGCGCAACCTTGATGGCGCGTGCCTTCGGGTTACCGACGGTAGACACTCCGCGCGCGGCGAGCCCGATGACGTGCGCGCCGATCGCGTTGAGCGCGTTCACCGCTTCGCGACGCGACGGGACGTTCGTGCACGGGTCGCAGGCCGGCGTGCCGAGGAAGCCGAAGGAGGACGGGTAGGCGTTCCGGCCGCTCTCCGTCTCCGCCGGGACGAAACTGCCCGGGGCGTCGTGCCACTCGGCATCGGAGACCGTGACGATGATCGGCACCGAGCCGGCGCGGAAGCCTGCGCCTCCGATGGTGCCGCCCGTCTCGCCGGGCGACAGCGGCAGCCCGACGTGGTCGGTCTCGAGCGTGTAGGTCTTCGTCGTGAGTACCTGGATGGTGCGCGCCGCGCCGTGGGCGAGCGTGTACAGCGCCGACCAGCCCGCCTCGGGACCATCGCCGCCTTGCAGCGCCTGGAACGTCTGCAACGCGCCCTGCATTGCGGCCAGACCGCTCGACGTGACGGTCTCGATCCGCTGCGCATACCGGAACGACGGGATGTTCGGAGGCGTCGTGCTCGGGTCGTCCTGCGGCGACCCGAGGTCGCGGAACTCGTACGCGCCGAAGGCGGCGTTGCCGATCTGCGCGGTGACCCGCGTGACGACGTTGGAAAAGCCGGTCTTCAGGTTGTCGATGCACTGCTGCATCGAGCCGGTGGTGTCCATTGCGAAGAGAACATCGGCCTGGTTGACGTCGTCCGAGAAGCTCAGGACTTGCGACGTCGGGGAAGGCGCCGTCTGGTAGCTCTCGATGAAGACGAAGTCGCCGCGCGTGGCGGGGGAGACGTCGTGATTCGCGCCGTCGCAGGCGCACATCGTCTGCTGCTGCACCGCCGCGGACTTGCCGCTGCAGGCCGCAACCTCGACGAGGTCGGGGGCGCCGTCGCCATCGGAGTCCGTGACGAGGCGGTTCGTCTCGCACGCGTCGACCGTGCCATTGCAGTTCTTGTCCTCGTTACCGTCGGTCACCCCGTCGTTGTCCGAGTCGACGTCGGCAAAGTCCGGCGCTCCATCGCCATCGCTGTCGACGGCGGGCGTCGCGAGCGAGTTGTCGCCGGCTTCCTCGATGTCGGGGACGCAATCGCCATCGGTGTCGGCGTCGCGGTAATTCGGGATGAGATCGCCGTCGAGATCGGAGCCGCGCTCGTCGAGGTCGGCGATGTAGTCGCCGTCGCTGTCCAGATCGAGGAAGTCGGGCGTGCCGTCGTGATCGGTATCCGGTGCCGCGAGCAGATCCGTCGCGGGGATCGTCTGACCGGTCGCCGTCATCTCGACGATGTCGAGGATGCCGTCCCCATCGTCGTCCGGATCGAGGTAGTCGGGCTTGCCATCGCCATCGGTGTCGACGGGCGCGGTGAGCGAGATACCCGCCTCGAGCCGGTCCGGCAGCGTCGCGTCGTTCGCGTCGTCCGAGTCCACGTCGCGGTAGTCCGGCTTGCCATCACCGTCGCTGTCGACCGGTGGCGTGCACGTGTTGCCGTTTCGGCCTTCGATCGCGTCGGGGATCCCGTCATCGTCGGAGTCCGTGTCCCTGTAGTCGGGTGTGCCGTCGCCGTCCGTGTCCCGGTTGCCGGCTGCGCCTTCGTCGGCGTCGCTGATGAGATCCCCGTCCGAGTCCTGTAGTGGCTTCTGGCACTGCAGGCCGACAGCCATGTCCAGGCCAGGGCGGAGGTTCTGGCTCTCCCCCCCTGGCCCGCAGCCGAGGGCGCACCCGAAGACTGTGGCAAGCAGCACACCGGAGGAGAACGGACGGAGATTACGCATCATGGGCTGGCGCAGCGTAGCGGTCCCGTGCGCAGGGCGTCAACGCCCGTGCTACCGTCGACGGCGGCGTTGCGCGTGGAAGCAGACGACAACCACCCAAGGTTCCTCGGTCGGCGGCGACGCGGCCAGCTTCGCAAGCTCGTGGTTGGCGCCGCTCTCGCGTTCCTCACAATCTACACCGGCGTCTTCTTCGAGCTGAACGACCGCCTCCTCGGGCGCCTCATCAGCGGCCTGGTCACGAGCTCGGTGCGTGGCACGTTCACGCTCGGGCGCGCGCACTACGACTACTTCGGCGGCCTCTGGTCCATCGTCACCAACCGGACGACACACGTCCGCGGCGGCGACTTCGAGATGGTCGACCCGGACGGTAACGATGTCATGCGTGTGCCGCACGTGGAAGCCGACGTGCACCTGCGCGAGCTGGTCGTCTCGCTCCTCGAGTTCGGGCTGTCACGGCACTTCCACGTACACCTGCACTTCGCGCACGCCGACATTCCTGGCGGGTGGGCGGTCATCGCTCCGACCAGGTCCACATTCGGCACGGACAGCCCGGAGATGAACATCGTCGCGACCATGACGGGGAAGAAGATCCCCGCGGTCATCGACGATCGCTCCGAGCTCCTCATCGAGGTCGACGACGTCAACCTCGACGGCGTCGACTTCTCGCTCTCCTCGTCCAACCTGCTCGGCCAGGCAAGCTGGGTCGGCCGGGCCGAGGCGGCTCACGCGCACGGCAGGCTGTCCTACTCGTCGTCTCGGCCGAAGTCGTCGCCCGAGGGTCCGGCCTTCTTCTTCCTCCTCGACGACATCCGCGTGGCCCGCGGCCAGCTCCAGCTCGGCGACTACCTCTTTCCGCTTGCGAACCTGCACGGCGACTGGTTCGGCACGAAGCCGGAGGTGGCGCAGCAGCTCGACGCGCCGCCCGGCTTCGGCATGCGCCAGGAGCTGGACTTCTCGGCGCAGGCCACGACGCTCGAGGGCAAGGTGCGCGTCGACGGCAAGCTGCTCGACGCCTACGGCACGCACACGGGCGTCCGCATGCGCATCGACCTCGAGCATGGCGCGGGCCTGGCAACGTTGCTGCCGCAGCCCATCGCCTCGTGGATCGGCGGCGACCCGCGAGGCGCGGTCACGATCCACGGCCCCTTCGGTCACGTCGCGATCGGCGGCGAGCTCGAGGGCGCCGTGGCCGACATCGCGGGCCTCAAGGTCCTGCATGCAGGAGGCACCTTCGCGCTGCTCGGTCAGGACCTGCTGCGCCTTGACAAGCTCCACGGCGACCTCGCGCACGGCAAGGTGCGAGGCCGTGTGGACGTGCGCCTGGCCTCCCCGGGTTCGTGGCGCGCGGACATCGATGCGACCGGGGTCGATCCCGCCGCCGTGGCGCTCGTCCCGCCATTCCTGCGTGCGCTCCTTGCGGGACGCCTGCAGGGCAAGATGAAGCTCGACGGCAGCTTCGGCGCCGCGAGCTCGAGCACGATCAACGTCAGCGTGAGCTCTGTCTCCCTCGACCGCAGCGCGAAGGATCCGCTGCCCAGGCACTTCGAGCTCTCTGGCGACATCGACTGGATCGGAACGCGCTTCGGCCTGCGACACCTGGCCGTCCGTGCCGAAGGGCTCTCCCTCGATACGTCCGGCAGCCTTTCGTTGGGTGGCACCCCGAGCGCGGTCTTCGACTTCAGCCTCGCTGCCGGCAAGGGGCCGTGGGCGTCGCGCATCGGCCTGCCCGGGACCGTGTCGCTCGACCGCGGCCTGGTCATCGGCCACGTCTCCGGGCCGCTCACGGGCCTCGAAGGACAGGCCCGCGTCGAGCTCGGCGGCCTCGTGGTCCGTGGTCGGCACGTGTCGAGCGCCAGCGCCGATGTCGAGCTCCGCGGTGGCACGCTGTCCATCGGCTCGCTGATCGGTGAGGGCGTGGGTGCAAAGCTGGAAGGGCAGGGCAAGCTCCACCTCTTCCAGACGGATGCGAGCGGCCGCACGCGCCTCGACCGGGCTGCGACCGCAGCGCTCGACGCGGACCTGCGTGCCGAGGGAGCCGACCTCGCAGAGGTCACCGGCACCGTCGCTGTCGCAGGCAAGGCCGATCTCGACGTGCACCTGGCCGGGCCGCTCGCGCACCCCGACGGACAGGCCCGTGTCGCTGTGCCTGCGCTCGCACTGCTAGGCGATCGCTACCAGCACGGCAAGCTCTCGTTCGACTTCTCGAAGGCGGGTGCGAAGGTGACCGCGCTGCACCTCGAGCGTGTCGACGGCGGTGCGCTCGACGGCCGCGGCGACGTGAGCTGGGCCGGTGCGCTCGACCTCGATCTCGATCCGCGCGCGTTCCCGCTGGCCGCCATCCCGGGCGTCTCTAGCCTGCCCATCGCCATCCTCGGCACGCTCTCCGGCAAGGTGCACCTCGGGGGCGACCTCTCGCGGCCCGAGCCGGCGGGCCTGTTCGAGCTCGTCGGTGCGAAGATCCGGGACACGTTCTTCGGTGATGGCTCGCTGAAGCTCGAACCCGGCGCCGACGCCATCCACATCACCGGCCGCTTCTTCCAGAGCTACAGCGTGGACGGCTACCTCACGCTCTTCCCGCGGCTGTCGGTCGCCCTGACCGTACACTTCGACGACGTCGAGCTGGAGAAGGTCTTCCCCGAGATCCGCCAGCTCGCCGAAGTACGCGGTACGGCCACCGGCGACGCGCGCCTCACTGCGGATGCGGAGCACGGCCTCACGTTCGCGGAGGTGCGCATGACGAAGCTGTCCCTGGTGCTCTCGGGCCTCGACGAGACCGGGCATGCGCGCCGCCTCGTGGTGCGCAACCAGGAGGACGTGGCGGTGTCCACCACGGGACACGAGCTCAACGTCGAGAGCTGTCAGCTCCGCTCGGCGCTCGGCGCGTTCGCCATCAAGGGGCGCATCTCCCCGCACGACACCGACGTGAGCCTGCACGGGCAGATTGGCCTCGAGCTGCTGGAATACTTCTTCTCGTCGTACTTCCAGCACATGCACGGCGATGCGATGGTCGAGCTCTCCGTCAAGGGCGACCTGTCCGCTCGCCCGCGGCTCGTCGGCAGCCTCGATCTGCGGCGCGCAACGCTGCAGCCCAAGGGCCTCGAAGGGCACCGGCTGCACGTGCCTTCCGGATCGGTCCTTTTTTCCGCCGATGGCGTCACGCTCCGCAACCTGCGCGTCGAGCTCGATGGCGCCGTTGCGCAGGCCTCAGGGCACATCGCGCTCGACGGCTACAAGTTCGGCGCGCTCGCCGCCGACGTGACCGGGGACCTTTCGCCGAAGCTCCTGCAGTGGGTGCTCCCCGATCAGATCGACGATGCGTCCGGTCGCGTGGGCATCAAGGTCTCGCTCTCCGGCACGTGGCAGCGCCCGGAGTGGCGAGGCGACGCCGAGATCAAGGACACGCGCATCTCGCTGCGACGCACGGGTCGCGAGGTCACCGTCACGGAAGGCACGCTGCACTTCGTCAACTACGACATCGACATCGGCTGCGGCGACGCCGGCGAGCGCGCCGGCTGCCGCAGCATCTCCGGCCTCGTGGACGACGAGGCGCGCTTCTCCATCGATGGAAAGGTCGGCTTCGGCGAGTCGCTCGCGCTCCGCACGCTCAACATCCACGCCGACGCCAGCGACCTCAGCTACAACGGCGGCGACTTCGCGGTGCGGGTCTCGCCGTCGTTCCAGCTCTCGGGCGACGTGAGCCACCTCAACCTCGCCGGCACCATCAACGTCGTCGAAGGACGCTACACAGCGCCGTTCGACGTCACCGAGCTGCTCTTCAAATTCGCGCGCGTGTCCGAGCGGCCGCAGCCGTTCTGGGAGGGCATCCCGGTGCTCGAGAACATGAAGCTCGACCTCCGCGCGCGCACCACCGGCCCGTTTCTCATCCGGAACAACATCGCCGACCTCACGTTCAGCGCTGACCTCCAGGTCGGCGGCACCACCGTCTCGCCCACGCTGGGCGGCTCTGCCACCGTCGATCAGGGCGGTACGATCAACGTCCCGATCTGCCGCTTTCCGTTCCAGACGGAGCGCAGCCAGCTCACGTTCGACCCGACGAAGCACTATCCCGAGACCCCGTACCTCAACATCAGCGCCACGGGCGTCCTCGTCTCCGACCGCACGGACGCGTCGCAGAACGTGACGCTGCAGATCCTCGGCCCGCTCAACGCCGTGCAGACCATCGCGTCCACGCAGCAAGGCGTGCAGGGGAATGACGTCGTCGTCATGTGCCTGACGGGCCGTACCGCCGACGAGATCCGCCGCGGGATCTCGCCCGCGTCGACGGGAGGTGTCGGTCGCGCACCGGGTCTCGGCGCGGTCCAGGGCACCACCACCACCGAGGGCGTCGCCAAGGGCGCGTCAGGTGCGCTCGTGTCGAGCGCCATCGACCCCATTCGCCACATTGCACACCTCGACACATTGAGCCTCGAGTTCGGCGCGACCGGTGTCGACATCCAGGCCTGCAAGCGCTGGACGCGCGGCCTCAAGACCTGCGGCCTCGGCGAGTTCGGCTTCGTCGGCGGTACGCGCGTCGGCGGTTACGGCGAGTACCGCATCTCCGACCAGCTCTCCGTCCTCGGGCGCGGCGAGTACCTCACGCGCGGGGTCGAGACGGTGCAGGACTCGCTCACGCGAGGTCGCCTCGAGCTCAACCTCAAGCTGCCACTCGCCTGGTAGCGCTACATCATGTCGCCTGCCGGGCAGCGCCCGGGCACCTGAGCGACGGTCAGCGTGTGATCCGTGTCCCGCAGCGCGCCCAGCGTCGAGCCCGACAGGTCGAGCGGGAACGGGTCGATGATGGCGCCCGTCGCACCGCCGCACCACTGGTCGACGGACTGGGTGTAGTTGTCCATGTCGATGTTCGCGGTGACGGGGATGTTCACGCCCTTCACCGCGCCCTTGGCGATGACGAGCGGCTCGGCGCGCAAGGTGAAGCGGCCATCGGACCCCACGACCGACGTCACGGTGTCGAGCGGGGGATCCCTGTCGAGATCGGCCGTGACCGTCCAGATCTTCGCGGTGATGGGGATGGGCGTCTGCGTCACGTCCATCGAAAAGCGCATGCGCAGCGACAGCGGCAGTCCGCCGGCGAGCAGCGCGTGCACGAACCAGTCACCGGTGAGGTCCTCGAGGTGGCTCGCAGCGATCGGCGCGATCTGGCCGCGGAAGCCGGCGCTCGCATCGAGGAACTCGGCGTAGTCGTCGGCTGGGTCGTGACAGCCGCCGAGGCCCGCGAGCGCGCCGACGATCAGCGCGCGAGATAGAAGGGTCGCCATGAGTGAACCTCGAGGTGGAGCGAAACGAACTCGCGGGAGTCGGTGTAGCGACCGTTCTCGGTCGGCTTCGAGATGCTGTGGGTCACCGTGATCGGCAGGAACTGCTGCCAGAGGACGCCGAGCGAGAGGTCGACACGATGGCTCAGCGCCGCGAGCACGCCGGCGCCGACCTCGAGGTTGTCGCTCTCGCCGAGACCAGGCTGGTGCGTCCGCGATGGCGTTGCGCCCCACTCGAAGCCGACTCCGCCCTGGAGCTGTACGCGTGGGTGCACGATGAAGTCGGCCCGCACGCGCCCGGCGACGGAGTCGTGGAAGTCGCGCACGGCCGTGAGCAAGACGGCATTGCTCGACGTGGAGGTGACCGTGTTGGCATGGAGGACGCGCCACAGCGCCCACTCGAGAGACGGACGAAGCCTGACGCGACGGTGAACGACGATGGCGGCCGCGAGCTGCAGGTCGTCGGCGATGGGCAGCGCGAGGGTGGCGCCGTCGCTCGTCGGACTGGAGGTGCCGAGCGCGGCGTCGAGTGTGCCCGCGACCCGGTACGTGGCGCCGCGGTGCCATGTGAGGCCGAGGGCGAAGCGCTCGCGGTCGAGTCGCGCGCCGAGGATGAAGCGACCGGCGACCGTGCCTCCGTGGAAGTAGGCGCGACCCTCCTTGAGCGCCCCGGACGCATCCACGACGTCATCGGTGCCGTCGAGGTTGGCGGCGACGGTGGTCGCGAAACGCACCACGTCGAGTACGGGCGTCACGCCGAAGGAGAGCCCGAGCCGCCGGTGCCGCACGGCGAAAGCGAGCGCGACGCTGTACGTGGTGAAGCTCGTGGCGATGCCGGAGAAGCGCTGCGGCCCGTCGATTGCGCCGGGGAACTTCGACGGCGCGGCGTGGTTCTTCGCGTAATGGGCGCTGCCAGCGACGTCGACGAAGACGCCGAGGCCGAAGCCCAGCTCGACGGGGCCCGCGCGCCGCCCGTAGCGGGCCATGAGCGACGGCACGACAGCCGTGCCGTCGGCGGTTGATCGCCCGGAGTTGATGCCGACGAGATCGGGCGGGACGTGGTTGGCCGCAGCGTCGCGCGTGAAGGATGAGTTGCGCTGGACGAGGGTGGCGTCGATAGCGATGTCCCAGCCGGGAGCTGCGAGCGCGGCTGGATTCCAGTACAGCGCATAAGCGCCCGTGTACGTGGCGTCCGAGCGTAGCCCGTCGTAGTGCGCGATGTAGAACGGGTTGGCGCACACGGCCAGGGGCGCGAGCAGCGTTCCCAGCAGGAGCACACGACGGATGGCGCAGGCCGACACAGGGCGGAGCATATAGGAGGCACACGGGGCGTCGTTGTGGATATTGTATCTCCCATGCTGCCGAATCAGGGACGAACGAAGGAAGAACTCCTCGCGCACATGAGCAAGCTGCGTGAGCGCGACGTGAAATGGCGCGACGGGAGGGTCTTCAGCCTGGTGTTCTACGCGGGCGAAGACGTGCTCTCGCTGCTCCACGAGGCGTCGTCGATGTTCTTCTCCGAGAACGCGCTCAACCCCACCGCATTTCCGAGCCTGCGCCAGATGGAGACGGAGACGACGCAGATGGTCGCGACGCTGCTCCACGGCGACGCCGACACCGCGGGCTCGCTCACGTCCGGCGGCACCGAGAGCATCCTCATGGCGGTCAAGAGCGCACGGGACTGGGCGCGCCGTAAACAAGGCGCGCAGCCCGCGAGCAGCGCGCGGTCCAACCTGGTCATGCCGAACAGTGCACACCCCGCGTTCGTGAAGGCAGGCCACTACCTCGACGTCGATGTTCGCATCGTGCAGGTCGCCGACGACGGGCGCGCGGACGTGGCTGCGATGGCTGCCGCGATCGATGCGAACACGGTCCTGCTCGTGGGCTCTGCGCCGTCGTATCCCCACGGCCTCCTCGACCCCATCGAGGCGCTCGCCGCGGTCGCGCTCGAGCGCGACGTGCTGTTCCACGTCGACGCCTGCGTCGGCGGGCTCATGCTGCCCTTCGTCGAGAGGCTGGGTCACGCGGTACCGCGCTGGGACTTCCGCGTGCCCGGCGTGACGTCCATCTCGGCCGACCTCCACAAGTACGGCTATGCCGCGAAGGGTGCGTCCACCGTCACGTATCGCACGCGCGAGCTGCGGAAGGCACAGTTCGAGGTCCACGTGGACTGGTCGGGCGGCATCTGGGCCTCACCGTCGGCGGCTGGCACGCGCCCGGGTGGGCCCATCGCGGCCGCCTGGGCTGTGTGGAACTACCTCGGTGAAGAAGGCTATCTGCGACTCGCCGCGGCCACCCTCGGCGCGACGCATGCGCTCCAGGCCGGCGTGCGCTCCATCCCTGGCCTGCGTGTCGTCGGAGAGCCGGAGATGACGGTGTTCGCCATCGGCTCGGACGAGCTCGACCTCTACGCCATCGCGGACCGCATGCAGGAGCTCGGCTGGATGCTCGATCGCCAGCACAAGCCGCCCACGCTCCACCTCACGGTCATGCCCGCCCACGCGCCGCACGTCGACGCCATCATCGCCGCGCTGCGGGAAAGCGTGGAGGCCGTCCGCGGCAAGGGAACCAGCGCGGAAGGAACCGCCGCCATGTACGGGATGCTCGGCTCGATGCCGGACCGCGCACTGGTCGGCAACTTCGTTCTCGATCTGCTCGACGGATTCGACAGGCGCGCATGAGCTTCCCCACCTCGTTCGACAACCTCCTCGACCTCGCGCGGCTCCCGTACTTCGATGTTCGCAACAACGAGCTGTGCGTCGCCGACTCGCAGTTCGAGCCTGCGGTCGACGTCCACACGCACCTCGCGCTGTCGTACTTCACGGGCAAGGTCGACCTCGCGGCCTCCCACCCGCGCACCGAGCACTACCTCGACGAGGCCCGGCCCATCGACCTCGATGTCTACATCAACAAGAACTTCACCCCCGCCGATCTGAAGGCACTGGAGCACGATCTCGTGTTCAACAGCTTCGGTGCCGACGGCATGCGCCGAACGCACACGATGCCCAATTTGCGGCGCGAGATGCAGCGCATGAACGTTCGGCAGGCGGTGCTGCTGCCCATCGACTTTCCATACATCTCGCACAACTCGGAGAGCTGGCTCGATGTCACGCGCGGCCAGCCGGACTTCCTCTGCTTCGGATCCGTGCACGCGATGCAGCCGGCGATGGAGCGGCGG
>JAYTLP010000185.1:0-5967 GCA_043729375.1 Myxococcales bacterium | reverse complement strand
GACAGCGTCATCTCCATGCCCCAGTCGGAGGCCACCCAGCTCATGTCGCCCGCCGTCTCGGGCACGATCAGCTCGTCGAGCGCGAGCACGCGCAGGCCGGGTGCCTCTGCGGCCTCGCGGGTGGCGCTGTAGCGGATGATGCCGTCGGCGAACAGGCTCTGGACCACGAGCTGCTCGAGCTCGTGCCGGCTCGGATCGAGGTGCAGCGAGCAGAGCTCCGTGTGCACGATGTCGACGCGCGGAGGCGCGGTCGAGCTCGCGGCCGGCGGCGCATGCAGCGCGCCGGCAGCCATGCGCAGCGCGGGAAAGGCCGCGTAGCAGCCCATGTGATAGGCGTGCGTCACGCGCGTGGTCTCACCCCACCCGCGCGCCGCCACGAGCTGCTGGGCCGCGCTCGGCGAGACGTAGCCGGTGCACGTGACGTGGATGAGGTCGCTCGGCGCCGTCGGCTCCGCCTCGTACATGCGCTCGAAGATGCGCAGCGCGTGCTTCTGGAAGGCGCGCGACCGTACGCCCATGCCGGAGCCGTGCGCGCTCTGCGTCAGGTCGTAGATCTCCATCTCCGACCAGCGACGGTGGGTCTGCTCCTCGAGCACGTGACCCCGACGACTGATCTTCTCGGGGGAGCACGCGCAGCGGTCGAGCACACGCCGGAGCTGCTGCTCGTGGGCGTTCCGATCGAAGCCGGCCTCGGCGGTGAGCGACGCGCTCTGCGTGTGCGCCGCGGCGAGCCACGCGAGCGTGTCGCTCTGGCCGGTCTGGTACGCCGGCCGCTCGATCCGGAAGTCCCCCAGCACCATGACCGCAGTTCTCGCCCTCATGCTTCCGGGCAGAGTGCATGCAACGGACCGTGATGACGCGACGTGTTACGCGCAGTTCCGCGGACGGCCCGCGACGCGCACGACACGGTGGGGCAAAATTGTCGGCTGGACGACGCGCTCGGCGAAGTAGTGCCCCTCCGCGAGGTCCGAGATCAGGCCGGCATGCGTGGGCACCCACCCGAGGCCCTCGCGGGTGCGAGCGCTCGACGTCGGGTTGTCCAGCGCCGTGAACAGCGCGAGACCGGGGGGTAGCACCTCCGCGGCCTCGTCGGCCGACACGCTCTTCGCCGGCACGCCGAGGCCTCGGCCGATCGCCGCTGCGATCTCGCGCATCGGGACGCCTTCCTCCGCCGCCGCGTGGAGCCGCCCGCACGCAGGCGCGGACTCGAGCGCGAGGCGATAGAGGCGCGCGGCGTCGAGGGTGTGCACCGCCGGCCAGCGGTTGTGACCCTCGCCGACGTACGCGGCGTGGCCGTTCTTGCGAGCGGCCGAGATCAGCATCGGGATGAAACCCGCCTGATCGAGCGAGCTATGCACCGTTGGCGCGAGCCGCACGATCGAAGCACGCACACCCCTGCCACCGAGCGCGAGCGAGAGCTGCTCGGAGGCCGCCCGCGGGTTGCCGCCCGCCTTGCCTTCGTCGTCCTCCGTGCCGGCACGCCCCTGCACGCTGTGCGCGAGGAGCATCGTGCCCGTCGTGTTCACGAACGGCTTGCCCGTGCCCGCGAGCGCCTCGCCGATGGCCTCGACCGCACGCAGGTCGGCCGTGACGGCGCCCATGAAGTCTCCCTTCTCGAACACGAGCTCGTGCTTGAACGCGAGGTGGATGACGCCGTCGGAAGCCCGGGCCGCGGCCCGTAGATTGTCGAGGTCGTCGAGGTCTCCGCGCACGACCTGTGCGCCCGCCCCCGACAGCTTGCTTGCAGACGCGTCAGAGCGGGCGAGGCCGACCACCTCGTGCCCCGCCGCGAGCAGCTCGCGCACGACAGGAAGACCGATATGACCCGAGGCGCCGGTGACGAAGACCTTCATGTGAACCCTCCTGATGTCAGTAACTGACATGGGAGTAGCACGTGATGTCAGTGGCTGCAATCAGGTACGCTCGGACGCAATGGCGCGCTGGGAACCGGACGCACAGAGTCGCCTCGAGGACGCTGCGCTGGAGCTCTTCGCGGCGCGCGGCTACACGCAGACCACGGTGGAGGAGATCGCCGTACGCGCGGGGCTCACCGAGCGCACCTTCTTCCGCTACTTCGCCGACAAGCGAGAGGTGCTCTTCTCGGGCTCGAAGCTGCTCGAGGCGCGGATCGTCGAGTGCATCGCCCAGGCGCCCCGAGGAGCGCAGCCGCTCGACGTCGTCGCTGCGGCCTTCGAGGCGGCAGGGGCCCTCATCGAGGCGATCCGTGACATGGCTTCCGTGCGCGTTCGCTATGCGCTCGTCACCTCGCACGCAGAGCTGAAGGAGCGGGAGCTCATCAAGCTGGCCTCGCTCGGGGATGCGACGAGAGCGGCGCTGCGCTCGCGCGGTGTGCCGGAGCCCGCGGCCAGCGTGACGGCCGAGGCAGGCATCGCCGTCTTCAAGATCGGCTTCGAGCGCTGGGTCACCGCGAAGAGGCCAGGTCACCTGGTGACGCACATCCGCGCCGCCGTCGCTGCCCTCCGGACCGTTGCCGCCGGTCCGGAGTAGCAGCCGGAATGCCGGTTACGGCACCGTGATGGCGTTGTTGTCGAGCGCGATCATCGTCTGCGCATAGATGCGACCGTGGAGCGTCGCCTTGGTCTGCAGCGTGACCGCGGTCTTCGACAGGATGATGCCCTCGAAGTGCGCGCTCGAGTGGATGGTGACTTGCCCTGCGACCTGCCAGAAGATGTTCTTCGCATCGGCGCCGCCGCCGAGCAGCACGTCTACCCCCTTCGACAGATCGAGGTCGTTGGAGATCTGGAAGATCCACACGTCGTTCGGGCCGCCCGCGATGGTGACGTCGGTGGGGATCGTCACCGAGGAGCCCCACGTGTAGAGACCCGGCGCCAGCGTGAGGCCACCCAGGTTGCCGCTCGACAAATCGAGGAAGTCGGGCGGTGTACGCCCCGCCGCGTCGGTGTACGCGCCTTCCATCTCGAGCACCGCGCTGGTGAGGTTCGTCGGCGTCGGCGACGTGTAGCTCGCCGCGTAGATCTTCGCCGGTGACACCACCGCAGGCGCCGTCGAGGACACGTTGGACGAGTCGGCCGTCATGCCGAAGCCGGTGATGTACGTCGCCGCGGCCGGGCTGAGGCCGACGTTGCCGTCGATCGACGACCCGGTCACGTTCGAGATCGCCGTCTTGGCGAGAAGCGCATAGCCGCCCGCCGCCGCGAGGTTGGTGCTCGACCCGATGTCGACCGCCGCGGGGCCGTTGCCGGCCGTGTTGCGCGGGTTGTAGGGCGTCATGTCGACCGGCTCCGCGAGGTCTCCGCCCGCCTGATCGGCGCCGCGCAGATCGGCGACGGCGAGGTCGGCGACGGCGAGGTCGGTGCCGGCGTCCCTGGACGGTTCCGTCTCCGTGCAGCCTGCGAGCAAAAGAAAAGCGAAGAGCACACGATGGGTCAAAGGAACCTCTGCGAGGCGAGGAGCGGGCTCGTGGCCGATGGCCGCGATCTCCCCGTTCCGTCGGCGCCTCGCCTCCGGGTCGTGCACCGGCTGTGCCCCACCGCCTTCGTGTGCTTACGGCACGCTGCCGGATGTACTCCTGAGACGAAGTGCCTCGACGCAGCGCTGCCGCCACGCGCACTCCACGACGGACTCCACGACGGACTCAACGTCGGTGAACGGGCTACCTGTACGCGCCCGGTGACATCGACCCACAGTCCTTGCGCGCGAGCAGCGCGACCGCGGCGATGCGGTCCACGCGGGCATACGCGGGCTGCGCGAGCTCTTCGCCGAACACATCGGGTTCGAGCTCCTCGTACGTCGCCCCGGCAGGCATCCGAGGCATGACCTCGCGCCTCAGCTGGTCCACGCCGTCGATGAACGGCGCGCCGCTGTGGACGACGAGCTGGCCGCCCTCGGGCAAATGTTCCAGCGCCTCGCGCGCGATCCGCGCGGTGAGCTCGAGGCCGAGCGCGCCCCCCGTCCCGGTAGAGGCGCTTCTCCGCATCGACGAGGGCGAGCTCCGCGTTCACACGCGCGAACGAGCGCGCGCTTTTTGCTGACATCGGTGAGGATGATTCGCTCGACGCGGTCGGCGAGGCACAGGCCGCCCACGCCGGACCCGGCGCCCACGTCGGTCAGCGAGCGCGCGCCGACCACGCGCTCGCGCAGGAGGCGCGCGAAGCGATAGCTGTCCGGTCCGAAGAACACGGCGTCGTTCGCCGTGGTGGGACAGCTCGAGTGCAGGTACAGGCCCCCGTCGAGCGTCGAGAAGCGCACCGTCGCGCGCAGCTCGTCACCCGCTCGCTCCACGCACCCGTCGTCGTCGAGAAGGCCGAGCATCTCGGACGGGAGCGCGGTGCGTTCGAAAGCGCGGCTCCAGCCGACGCAGGCATGATGGGGGTGAAGTCGTAGCCGCTCTCCTCGAGCAGCCTGCCCAGCCCGACGAGCGCGTTCTCCGTCGAGTCGAGTGCGGCGTCTTCATCCGCGCGACGTGCGCCTAGCGGAAGTGAGAGATGGCGCCCGAGTCGCCGGCGAGGACCACATCGCCCGACGGGTCCACGTAGACCGAGTTCATCTTGGCGTTCGTCGGGATGACCTCGCTCGGCCATTTGCCGTCGCAGGTGGAGTGATAGACCCTGTTGCCGAGCGCGCCGGCGACGTAGATGTCGCAGGGTGCCGGGTCTGTACCATGGCGGCCCGAGATGCCGGCCAGTTCACTCGCGGTGGTCATCTCCAGCATGGCGTCCTTCATGCCATTCATCATCGAGTAGATGGTGTACGAGACGGTGCCGGTGGATCCCCCCGAGCTACGCCCGATGAAGTACCACTTGTGCGCGTTCCGATCGCCCCAGATGCCCAGGATCTGGGTGTCGGTCGACACGCCGTTCGGGACGAAGGACCCGCTGAACGAGCCGCTCACGTCGCCGTAACTCACCAGCCCCGCGTCCCCACCGACAAGAAGTGTCGAACCCATCACGCCGAGCGTACGGATGGGCATGTTTCCCAGAACCATACCGGCGCTGGACCAGTTCAGGCCGTTGGTCGAATGCAGGACGAGCCCTCCGGCACTGGTGTCGGTGACTGCAAAGAGGTTGGTGGCTGTCGCGGCGTACAGCGTGTGGATGTTGCCGGAGCCGGTGGCCATCCCAACGATCAAATTGGGAGACCAATTCAAACCCTGGTCTGACGTGGACGAGATGCCCTGCGCGGTCGAGTCGCTCCCGCCCACCCACACATGCGTCGCATCTAGGGCGTAGACGGAAGTGAGGTGCGGATCCACGATGCCATGGCCGGTGACGTTGCTCCAGGTGGCGCCGTTCCAGTGCTGCACGCTGTTCCCTGAAGACTGATCGACGACATAGATGTCGTTGCGTTCCGATCCGTGCACGGCGGTGAAGTTGTAGGGGTTGCTGAACGTCTCCGCGCTCCACGTGCGAGTCCCGGTGCCGGTGGCGACGAGCGCGAAGTCCGGCGCGTCGGTGAACTGGAACAAGATCGTGCTCGTCAACGGACCGCTGCTCTGCGGATGGAAGACCACGGCGAGATCGCAGCTCGCGTGCGGGGGGAACGCGGTCGTGATCGTGTTGCAGGTCGTGCCGGGCCCGCCGAAGTCGAAGTCGACGCTCTTGTCACCCATCGGACTGTTGAGCGCGAGCGTGAGCGGCTGGTCGCTCGGGTTGCTGAGCGTCACCGTGATCCGCGCGGCCGTCACGCCGCGCTGCGTGTCGTCAAACACGATCGGGTTGAGCGAGGCGGTGAGCCGCGAGCCCCCCGTCGTCCCCGCGAAGTCCGCACCCGAGAGGTCCGCGAGCAACAGGTCCGGGGTGTCCGCACCGGCCAGCTCGAAGTCCACCGTGAGGTGCTCACCCGACGCTGGCACCGTCACCATATGCGACGGACCGGACGCGTGCACGTTGCCCGACAGCAGGCCGTCGATGGTGATGGATACCGGCTGCCCCGCGAGGCCCGCCGGCGGGACGATCGCCACGCTGACCGGCAGCGACAAGCTGCTGT
>JAYTLP010000184.1:0-11339 GCA_043729375.1 Myxococcales bacterium | reverse complement strand
CGCGTGACGTAGCCCGGGTGGCACGTCGCGCACAGAGCCTTCGCGTGATAGAGCGCCTCGCCGCGGGAGACGACCGCAGCGCGTGCCTCACCGGCCGTCGCCACGAAGGGGTCGGCCGGCAGCACGAGCGCCGGCTCTGCAACCTCCTTTCTCCACCTGGGCGAGAAGGTCTTCACGTAGCCGATGAGGTCGTCGAGCTCGTCGTCGGCAAGCGTCCAGCCGAGCATCGCGGTGCCCGCGAGCCCTCCACGCAGGATGCGGCCGAGCTCGCTGTCGGGAGGCAGCCCCGGCGCAGCGACGCGGCCGAACTTGTAGAGTCCCTGCGTCAAATCGCGCGGCGGAGGCCAGAGGCCCTGTGCAGAAACGCCATGACCGTCTCCGAGCTCGCCGTGGCACGCGCGACAGCCGCGCTGGTACAGACGATAGCCGTGGTTCAGAGACGCCGCGGTGTACGTGCGACCGCCCAGCGCGACGGGCGCGTGAAATGGGCCCTGGTTGCAGGCCGCGAGCAGCGCGAGGGAGGACAGGAAGACCGCGGCCCTCACCACAGCACCACCGCCGCGTAGAACACGACCCAGGCCACATCGACGAAGTGCCAGTACAGCGCCCAGCTTCGCAAGGCGGTGTACTGGTGCGCGGAGAACGCGCCGCGGTGAGCGCGTGGCAGCAGCGACGCGAGGCCGAGCAACCCGACGACGACGTGTAGCGCGTGGAACAGCGTGAGGCCGAAGAACGAGGCCGCGTAGAGGCTCGAGCGCGGCGCGAGGCCGAGCTGCTCCATGCGGAGCCACGTCGTCGTCTGCAGACCGAGGAACACGACGGCCAGCAAGAGCGTCGCCCACAGCCACGCGCGCAGTGCTCGGGGGCGCGCGGCGCGAATCGACGCGATGGCGAGCGTCAGCGCCCAGCTCGAGGCGGCAAGCACGCACGTCGCGACGGTCGGCAGGGCGCGTGGCACACGCGGCAACCCCGCGGGGGGCCAGGGCGCAGCTTCGGGCTGACCGGAGCGCAGGAGCAGGTAGGCGACGAGCAGCGCGCCAAACATCATTGTCCAGCCCGAGACAAACACAATCATGCCCACGCGGGCCGTCACGGCCTCGCGCGTGGGACGGGCCCGCAGCGGGATGACGAGCGTCACGACGAGACCTTGCGCTGCGGCAGGAAGCCACCGGCGCCGTCCTGCTCGTGGGGGCCGCGGACGACCTCGGGCTCGTAGTCGAAGTTTTCGGTGGGCGGCGGCGACGACGTGGCCCACTCGAGCGATGGAAAGCCGAGCCGGTTCGCCTGCGCGGGTGCGCCATGCCCCAGACTGCGGACGAAGTTCCACATGAAGACGAGCTGCCCGAGTCCGAGCACGTATGCCGTCCAGCTGCCGATGCGGTTGATGTGCGCGAGCGGACGGAAGGCCTCGTACGTGGACGCGTCGTAGAGCCGCCTCGGCAGGCCGGCGTGGCCCATCCACAGCATGATCACGAACACGACGACGAGCGGCAGCAGCGTGAGCCAGAAGTGCACGATGCCGAGCGTCCGGTCGAGCTCGCGTCCGAACATCTTCTCGTACCAGTGATACACGGCGGCGAAGAGCCCGAGCACGACGGCAGCGGCCATCGTGAGGTGGAAGTGGCCGACGACGAAGTAGGTGTCGTGCAGGTACAGGTCGATGGGTACGTCCGCGAGGTACAGGCCCGTGAGCCCACCTGCCGCGAAGACGACCATCACACCGATTGAGAACAGGAGCGCGGGCTCGTGCCGGAGCTTGCCGCGCCACAGCGTTCCCATCCAGTCGAGGAACATGACGGAGGCTGGCACCGAGATCACCATCGTGAGCACCATGAAGCCGCGCCCGAGCAGCGGGCTCATCGACGTGGTGTACATGTGGTGGCCGTACACCAGGCCCGACAGCAGCGTGACCGCGCACAGCGAGGCGACCGTGCGGACATAGCCCCACGCGGGCCGGCCGCTGTACCAGGCGAGTAGATCGGACACGACGCCCCACGTCGGCAGGATGAGGATGTAGACCTCGGGGTGGCCGAAGATCCAGAACAGGTGGAGGTAGACGAGGGGATCGCCGCCGCCGGGTACGAGCGCCTGCGCGACGAAGAATCGCGTGCCGAGGACGCGGTCCGACAGAAGCAGCATCATCGCGGCGCTGATGACCGGCACGAATAGCGCATTCAGGATCGACGTGAGGAAAAGGCCCCACATCGTGAGCGGCATACGCATGAGCGTCATCCCGGGCGCGCGCAGCGTGAGCGTGGTGGCGATGAAGTTGATGGCACCGAGCGTCGAGGAGACGCCTGCAAGGATCAGCGCGAACGCCCACAGCGTGAGCCCGAGTCCGGGCGTTCCCACGCTGGTGGAGAGCGGCGGGTAGCCTGTCCAGCCTGCGGCCGCCGACCCGGATGGATCGACTGCGGCGACGACGAGCACCAGCGACGCGGCAGCCTGCACCCAGAACGACGCCGCGTTGAGGCGCGGGAACGCCATGTCGCGCGCGCCGACGAGGAGCGGGATGAGGTAGTTGCCGAACGCGCCGATGGCGATGGGCGTGATGGCGAAGAAGATCATCACGGTGCCGTGCAGCGTGAACAGCTGCGTGTACGCCGCGGGTGAGATGACGTGGCTCGGCCCGAAGAGGAGCCCGAGCGGCATGGGAACCGGCTGGCCGGGGTTCGCGACGGAGAAGCGGATGAGCATCGCCATCACGCCGCCGGCGAAGAGCCCCGCGAGGCCGAGCCACAGGTAGGAGAGGCCGATCACCTTGTGATCGAGCGAGAAGACGCGCGACAGCTTCACTTGCGCGCCTCCTTGCCGAACGGCCAGGCCCACATCCCGTCGCTGGTGCGCGCGCCGGCGCGCTGCTTCGCGAGCACACTTTCGGCGTGGGCCCAGCGTCCGAATGCAGCGTCGTCCATCACATCCAGCGTTGCGCGCATCTTGTAGTGGTTGAGGCCGCAGTGCTGCGTGCACGCGATCTCGTACTGGCCCTCGCGGACGGGCTCGAGCAGGAGCTCCGTGGTGGCGCCCGGCTGCGCGTCACGCTTGATACGGAGCTGCGGCACGAAGAGGCTGTGCATCACGTCCTTCGAGCGCAGCTCGAGCTGCGCAGGCCGGCCGGCAGGGAGGTGCAGGGCGTGCATCACGACCACGTCGTCGTCCGTGCCGAATGCGTCGTCGTCGCCGGCGAGCCGGAACGTCCATGCCCACTGCTGCGCGAGGACCTCGACGTTGACGATGCGCTCGCTCGCCGCGGGCTTGCGCAGAAGCCCCGCCGAGAGATCGTCCCAGCCGCGGAGCAACGCCACGCCATCGACGAGCAGGAACAGCAGGAGCGTCCCCCCGAGCACCACGAGCTGTGCAGTGGGCGAGACGCCGGTCGTGGTCCCCGGGAGCCCGAGCCGCCGCGAGCGCAGGACGACGAGGGCGAGCTGCGCGACGACGACCAGCAGGGTCAGCGAGACGACGATCGTGATCCAGCCGAAGAGCTCGTCGCCGCGCCAGCCCTGGGCAGACGCGTCGAGCGGGCGGCCCCACGCGCCGAGGTGTCGGAGCAGCGCAGCCATGTCAGCGATCGTGTCCGGCAATCCCGGTCGCCGCACCGCCGGGCTCGGGGATCTCCCACAGGTCGCCCCACAGCGATGCGCCTCCGTCGACGCGCAGCGTGGTGCCGGTGATGAACGCGGCCGCCGACGACGCGAGGTAAACGATGGCGTTGGCGACCTCGCGAACGGTGCCGAGTCGCTTGAGCGGCGTGCGCCGGCGGCCTGCCTCGATGAACTCGGCGGGGTACTGCTTGATGCCTTCCGACTCGATGATGCCGGGGGCCACAGCGTTCACGCGCACGCCGTGCGTGGCCCACTCGACGCCGAGCGTCATGGACAGGTTCTCGACTCCTGCCCGCGCCGCGCCGGTGTGCGCCATGCCGGGAAAGCCGCGAGAGACGTTGGCCGTGACGTTCACCACGGCACCGCTGCGCTGCGGGATGAACGCGCGCACGGCGACCTCGCGGGTCATGTTGAACGTACCGAGAAGGTTGTTGCGGACGACCGCCTCGAAGCCGCGGCTGGAGATCGCCGCAGCCGGCGCCGGGAACTGCCCTCCCGCGTTGTTGACGAGAACGTCGATGCGACCGAAGCGCTCGAGTGTGGCCGTGACGAAGCTCGTCACCTGCTCCTCGTCGCGGATGTCGCAGGGGAGCCCGATGACGCGTCCACCGAACTCGATCGCGAGCGCAGCTGCCACACCGATGACGCGAGCCTCGGTGCGACCGCACAGCGCAACGCTCGCGCCGAGCTCCAGCAGCGTCCGCGCCGTGGCGAGGCCGATGCCCGTGGCTCCGCCGGTGACGATGGCGACCTGGCCGTCGAACAGCCCCGCTGCGAACGGGGACCGGCCGTGTTGCGCGGCCAGCGCGGTTACGTCGTCGACGGGAGGCATGCACTGAACCATAATGAGGTCACGCCCCGCCGGCAAGCGCTGGACACCTCAGAACTGGCGCAACCAGCCCGTGGGGTCGTCGGTGTTCTCGACGGCATAGCGGTACAGGTCGATCATGCGACGGAGGTTGCCGTGCATCCGCTGCCAGATGCGGTCGTGCTCGGGCGCCGAGTGGTGGTACACGCCGAACGAGGCGACGACGGCGTTGTTGAGGCGCGCATCCGAGAACACGCCGCGACGACCGGGGTACTGCGCCTCCCAGCGATGGTGCGCCTCGGCGAAGACGTCCTCCCGGCGACGGAGCTTCTCCTCCTTCGAGATGGGCTCTGCGTAGAGCTTCTCGAGCGCCTCGTGGACTGGAGCGAGGAAGGCGCCGAAGCGAGCCTCGTCGCGCTCGCGCTGCTCGGCCTCGCCGAGGACCTTGCGGCCCGCGTCGTCACCCTGCCTCGTCGCGAAGAACAGCGCCGCGCCGTGTACGCCCACGAAGGTGGCGAAGCTCTCGTTCCACGCGGAGCGCCCGGGGAGGTACAGCGTGCCGTGCAGCATCTCGTGCAGGACGACCTCGACGATGCGCGCGTCGCCCTCGTCGAGCATGGACTCGTACACGGGATCAGATGCGATGCCGACGGTGGAGTAGCCCGCGACCGGCCTCACGTACGTGTCGAAGCCGTGCGCCTGAGCGCTTGCCGCGAACGTGCTCGCGTCCTTCTCGGCGAAGAAGCCCAGGTACGGCACCGCACCCACGATGGGGAAGCGCCACACGACGGGGCGCAACGTGTCCTTCGGCGCGACGGTGATGTTCCATGCGATCGGCTTGCCGTGCGTCGCCAGGTAGCGCGTGAAGTTGTCCCCGCCGCGGAGCCCCAGTACCTCGATGCCGAACGTGCGTGCGTCCATCGCGAGGCGCAGGCGCGCCTTGAGGACCGGCTCCGCTGCCGGATCGTCGAGGATGTCGGCGATGCGCTCCCTGACGCGGAAAAGGTGCCATTGCCCCAGCGCCTGCCCCGCGAGGTAGCGGCTCTCGAAGCAGCCCGACCCCAGGAACAGGAGCGCCGGGAGCGCGAGCGCACACAGCGCCGCGCGCACCGTCAAACCACGAGGCGCGTGTCGGCTGTGACCTCCGTCGAGAGATCGACGATGAGGAGGCCCGACTCGGTGGTGCACAGCGAGTAGTGGGGAAGATCGACCTTCGCAGGACCCTTGGTCACGCGGCCGTCGAAGTCGAACGTGGAGAGGTGGAGAGGGCACAAGAACCCGGAGGCACCATTGACGAACCCGACCTGCGCACCGACGTGGGTACACGCGGAGCTCATGGCGTAGTAGCCCCCGGCATCGCGGCACACGAAGACCTGGAGGGACTCGACGTACCGTGCCTGGCCCACGTCGAGGTCGGTCGGGCCGGCTCCGGGAGAGCCCACACCGCAGGCCGCCTGTGTTCCCGACCCACCGCAGCCCGGAACGGTGGAAAGCAGCACCAGGCCAGCACCGGCGCAGGCAGCCTGGCAGAGGAGACGGCGGCTCGTGTCGATGCGCTCGGGCATGGCCCTACTTTGGGAGGTTCCACGAGGCGCGTCAATCATCGGTGGCGCAGTCACACGCGACTCCTTTCCGTCGCGAACGATAACCGGTGGGAATCGGTCACAGGACCGTTGCTCCGCGAGGCGCTCTTCGCGACGACGCCCGAGGTCCACTTCATGTCGGAGCCGCAGCTCGCACTGCGCACGCGCTGTCCGCGCGCGCAGCACGCCACCCGTTCGTCCGCCGACGCGCACGATCACGCACCCCGCCAGGACGGCGCGTTCAAGCAGGTCGTCGTGCGCTTCTCGCGCGGAGAGCAGAGGCCCACGGACGCGGTGAAGGTCGGCCTGCACCGGCTGTTCGTCGACCGCGGCACCGTCGCTCGCATTCTCGTCGCCTACAACAGCGGTGCCACGCTCGGACGCGACGTGGATGCGCGCATCTCCGACCCGCGCGCCCTCGTCTGCAATCCGCGCTTCGGCTGGGAGCCAGCGGCGACGGTGGTGACGAGCGCGAACGCGGAGACGGCCTCGCTCGACGCCGTGCGCACCGCACTCTTGCGAGCCGTGCACAGCTCCCAGGCCGAACATGCGGAGATGACGGGATGGCGGCGAGGCTGGTCTTCCCGCATGGCGGCGCAGGCGTCCGACCAGAGGGCGGGCACCGCCCTACCCGATCTGGATTTCTGGGATCCCGCGCTCGAGCCGTTACAGCGGGCGTGGCATGCGCTCCACGTGAAGGTGGACGTCGCGGACGCGCGGGAGCAGCTCCGTCACGCCGCCGCGGCGTTCGCGGCCTGCCGGAAGCGCTTCTCCGCGCATCGCGCCGATACGGTCGACGGCGCCGAACAGACGGTCGCTCGGCTCCGGCACATCCAGGCGTGCTGCGACGGCATCAACATCATGCTCGGCGGCGGCGTCGGCGCGGCGGGCGCGAAGACGCTCCTCGAGCACGGCGCGCCGGATCATGGCGCGCGAGGGCGGCGCAGCAGTCGGAGCCGGGATTGCCCGGCTCGGTCGCTGGTCGACGCTCTCGGCGCTCCTGGGCTCGCAGGCTGCGTCGCTGCTCACCGGCGCCGTGGACGCCGCGGTGGCCAGGCTGCGTTCCGATCCCGCGACCAGGACTGCAGCCGGGCTCATCGATATCGTCGTGACAGACGTGCTGCTCAACGCGCTCGCGACTGCGCTCGTCGCCCTCGTCTAGGCTAGCCGCCTGCCGATCGATACGCCGAGATCGAGCGCAGCCAGGCCAGCCTCGAGCTCGCCAGCGCGGCAATCGCAACGCCGACCGCGACGGCAAACGAGGCCGGGGCCAGCCGGCCGAGCAGGGCGAGTGGCGGGTACGTGGTCATGATGCCGAGTGGCACCACGAAGGTCAGCAGCACGCGCATGGTCCCGCGAAAGACGCTCGCGGGCCAGCGCGCGGCGTCGAACACCGCGGCGAGCAGGTAAGCGAGGTTGTCGATGCGCGCCACGAAGAACGCCACACACAGCGCAAGCACATTGAGCGAGTAGAGGATGCACAGCGCGCATGCCGTGAGCAGCGCGGCGCCGCCGAGCTCGAGCAGCGACGGGTGGTGATGCAGGCGGCGTAGCGAAACGATGCCGATGACGACCGCCGCGACCACGTCGGTGAGGGATGGGAGCTGGAGCTTGCCGATGGTGGCGTAGAGCTGCGTGTCGACGGGTTTGAGCAGCACGAAGTCGAACGTGCCGCGGCGGATCTGCTCGATGGTGGCGACGAGGCTCGGCGTTACGATCCCCTCGAGCACGCCTTTGCAGAGGGTGAACCACGCGGTGACGAGCAGCGCCTCGTCGAGGGACCAGCCCGCGATCCTGTCGCGCAGCCCGAAGACGACCAGCATCGGGACCAGCGTCCAGGCAAGCTCGGCGACAGCGTAGAACGTGTCGAAGAAGAAGTCGGCGCGGTACTGCATCGACGTCATCACCGACGCGCGCAGCAGCACACGGGTGGTGCGAAGTCCGCTCACCCGCCGAACGCCGCGTAGCGCTTCTGCGCGCGCTGCCAGACGAAGAGAAGCACGGTGGCACTGCCGACGAGCCACGCGGACTGCACCGCGACGCCGCACACGATGTCGTGCAGCGGCAGCCGACCGAGGAGGATCTCGAGCGGGAGGGCGTGCACGTAGGGGAACGGCGTGAGCCGCGCCGCGTGCTGGAACCAGCGCGGGAACAGCGACAGAGGCACGAGGTAGCCCGACAGCAGCGAGAACAGCCCGATGTAGATGTTCCACAGCCCGAGCGCGCTCTCGAAGTACAGCCCGAGCGAGCCGATGGCAGAACAGATGCTGAAGATGATGCCGAACGCCTGCACGAGCGAGAGCGAGAACAGCGCCAGCGTGAGCGGATCCCTTGCCAGGGCGCGACCCGCGGAGCCGTCGATGGAGTAGAGGAGCACGAGCGCGATGGGCAGCGAGATAGCGGCGCGCATCGGGATCGCGGCCAGAGAGTCGCAGAGGTAGCTCCACAGCGGGTGTACCGGCCGCAACAGCCGCATCGAGAGCGTGCCCTCGCGAATGTCCCGGTTGATCTCCCAGATCGACCACGAGCTCACGAGCTGCCGCACCGTCAAACCCGCGAGGAAGTAGGCGGTGAAGGCCTCGCCGTCGAAGCCACCGACGGCACCTTCGGCTGCCACGGCCCGGAAGAGCGCCAGCATGATGAGCGGCAACGTCATGCTGAGCATCCACACCAGGAACTCCCCGCGGTAGGCGAGCGCATCCTTCCACCCGACGCGCAGCATGGCGGGCAGCGCACGCGAGAGGCGCCCCGGAGTGCTCACGAGGACAGGAGGTCGCGCATGACCTCCTCGAGCGGCGGATCCTCGACGACGAGATCATCCACGTCTCCGGCTGCGAGGATCCGGGCGACAGCCTGCGCGAGGCCGTCGTGCGGAAGGTCCAGGATCTCCTCGGGGCGACCCGCGCGTCGGACGACGATGCGCTTGTTCGGGCGGACACGGTGCACGAGGGCCTCGAGCGCACCGTCGAACGTGAGCTTGCCCTTGTCGATGAGGATCACGCGCGGGCACAGCGCGGCCACGTCGGCCATGTAGTGCGACGTGAGGAGCACCGTGGCACCGTAGCGCTCGTTGTAGACGCGGATGAACGCGCGCAAGGCGATCTGCGTCGGGACATCGAGACCGATGGTCGGCTCGTCGAGAAACAGCACCTCCGGGCGATGCAGCAGGGCCGCGACCAGCTCGCACTTCATGCGCTCCCCGAGCGACAGTTGCCGCGTCGGCCTGCGCACGAGCCCACCGAGCTGCAGTAGCTCCATCAGCTCGTCGAGCGTGCGACGATAATCTGCGTCGCCGAGATCGTAGATGGCGCGATTCAGCTCGAACGTGTCGGCGGGCGGAAGGTCCCACAGGAGCTGCTGCTTCTGCCCGAGGACGAGCGTCACCTTGCCGAGGAAGAGCGGTGCGCGTTTCTGGGGCGAGAAGCCGGCGACCTCGACGAGCCCGCTCGTGGGGTGAAGGAGCCCGGCGAGCATCTTGAGCGTCGTCGTCTTCCCCGCGCCGTTGCGCCCGAGGAAGCCCACCCGCTCGCCGCGCTCGATCGTGAAGCCGATGCCGTCGACTGCACGCGCCACCGTGTAGCGTCGGTGGAAGAGCGCGCGCGCCGCGGCCCACAGGCCGGCCTCGCGCTCGGCGACGCGGAACTCCTTCACCAGATCTCTGACGACGACGACGGACAAGGCACAGCATCTTCGCGCCGCGGCATTTGCAGATCAAGGTGCCTGCGGTGTTACATGACGCCGTCGTGCCAAACGCGTCGCGCTGCATCCTTCTGGTTCCCTTGCTGGGGGCGTGCGCCACGATGCGCACCACGGCGCCGGTCCACGACACGCCACGGGTTGTCGCGCCGCGCTGCCGGGTCCGCGAGCGTGCGCTCGCGCCGGTTTCGCGTCACCCGCGCCTCGCGTCGCTGACCACGCTCTCCGACGGGCTGGCGATCGTCTGGGTAGAGCGCGTCGAGGAGTACGATGCGCTGCGCATGCTGGCCGTCGACCCGCTCGGCGCGCCGCGTAGCCCGAGCGCGGAGGTCGCCGACCGCCGCGTCGCGGTGACCGCACCCTTCATTGCAAAGGTCGACGCGGGCTTCGTCGTGTCCTGGAGCGAGGAGGCCGGGCGCTTCGAGCGCACCGTGGATCGCCGCGGTCGTCCGCTCGGCGACGTCGGTCCCGCGACCGGCGCGCCCGTTGCCCCGTCGCCGGTCGGCTGCACGCGTGGCGAGAAGCTCGTGTGCACCACGCCGGCCGGCCCTCTCGAGCTGCCCGCCGACGAACAGCCTCTCGTGCGAGCGGAGTCCGGCGCCACCGTGTCGCTGGGCGCGAGCGGCCTGCGCCTTTGGCAGCTCGACTGCAACCAGAGCGGGCCTGGACCGATCTAGGAGCGTCGCTGCTTCGCGGGCTTCTTGTCCGTCGGCTTCGTGGTGACGCTCGCTCGCTTCGCCACCGGCTCCTGCGGCGGCTTCTTGTCGAAGGCGATGTGCACCTTCGGCGGCGCCGGCTGCCGCCTGCGCAGCATCGTGAGCATCCTGGTGAACTCGACGGGCAGCTTCGACTCGAGCCGCACCTGCTCGCCGGTGACGGGATGCACGAAGCCGAGCGTGGCGGCGTGGAGCAGGAGGCGCGGCGACGGGATGGGCTCGCCCACCTTGCGCGAGTAGTCGCGCACGTACACGCGCTCGCCCACGAGGGGGTGCCCGAGCTCGGCGAGGTGGATGCGGATCTGGTGGGTCTTGCCGGTCTCGAGCTTCACCTCGAGATACGTCGTATCCGGGAGCGCCTCGAGGCGGGTCGCGTGAGTGACGGCGCGCTTGCCCTTGCCGGGCACGCGCGTCGACCCGCGCAACCCGTCGCCGCGATCCTCGACGAGCCGCGACTCGATGCGCCGGTCGTCCAGGGTTCCGTGCGCGACGCAGAGATAGGTGCGCTCCACGTCGTGCGCGCGAAAGAGCGTCTGCATGCCCTTCTCGGCGTCCTTGGTCTTGGCGAACGCGATCACCCCCGAGGTGTCCTTGTCGATGCGGTGCACGACGAAGAGCGGTGTCTCGGTGGCGCGCTTGCCGAGGACCCGCCAGGCATCGCGGATCGCGTCCATGGCCGTGTCACCGTCGCGCTTCTCGAACGGCACGCTCGAGATCCCGGCAGGCTTGTCGATGACGACGATGTGCGCGTCCTCGAACAGGATCGGCACCGTCTGCGGCTTCGGTGCGGGCCGCCGCTCGTCGACCACGACGCTCGCGCCCGGCTTCATGCGCGCGGCCGGATCGAGCTCGACGACGCCATCGACCGACACCTTGCCGCGCTCGCACAGCGTCTGCGCCTTGCCCCACGTCATGTCGGCCACTCCGCGGA
>JAYTLP010000183.1:0-5427 GCA_043729375.1 Myxococcales bacterium | reverse complement strand
GCTCGAGGGCGTGCCGGGGCTCGCGAAAACGCTCACCGTGAAGACGCTGTCCGACTGCATCAGCCTCAAGTTTCAGCGGATTCAGTTCACGCCCGACCTCCTGCCCGCCGACATCATCGGCACCACCATCTACAACCCCGCGACGCAGGAGTTCCGCAGCAAGCGGGGCCCCGTGTTCGCAAACCTGGTGCTGGCCGACGAGATCAACCGCGCCCCCGCGAAGGTGCAGTCCGCCTTGCTCGAGGCGATGCAGGAGCGGCAGGTCACCATCGGCGACGAGACGCACAAGCTACCGTCACCGTTCCTCGTCCTTGCGACGCAGAACCCCATCGAGCAGGAGGGCACCTACGCGCTGCCCGAAGCACAGCTCGACCGCTTCATGCTCATGATCAAGGTCGGCTACCCGCAAAAGAGCGAGGAGCGAGAGATCATGGACCGCCAGACGTCGGGTGCAGGTCCTGCCAAGGTCGAGGTCGTGTGCTCGCCGGAGGACCTGCAGTCGGCGCGCGAAGCCATCAACCAGATCTACATCGACGACAAGATTCGCGATTACATCGTGAACGTCGTGCACGCAACACGCGATCCGGGCGCGTACGGCCTCCGCGATCTCGGCGTGTTCATCCAGTACGGCGCCAGCCCGCGCGCCTCGATCTTCCTCAACCTCGCCGCGCGCGCGCACGCGTTTTTGCGCCGGCGCGGCTACGTGACGCCCGAGGACATCAAGAGCGTCGGCCTCGACGTCCTGCGCCATCGGGTGAACCTCACGTACGAAGCCGAAGCCGAGAACGTGACCTCCGAGGAGATCGTCCGCCGACTCTTCGAGCACGTCGAAGTTCCGTAGCAGGTAGCCATGCTCACACGTGAGCTCCTCAAGAAGATCCGCCGGATCGAGATCGTCACCGCGCGGCAGGCGCAGAACCTCCTGGCGGGGGCCTACCACTCGGTCTTCAAGGGCCTCGGGATGGCGTTCTCAGAGGTGCGGAAGTACCAGCCCGGCGACGACGTGCGCATGATCGACTGGAACGTCACGGCGCGCATGGACGATGCGTACGTGAAGCTCTTCGCGGAAGAGCGCGAGATGACCGTGATGCTGCTCGTCGATGCGTCGGGTTCCGAGGGCTTCGGCTCGCGCGAGCAGAAGAAGCGCGAGGTGGCAGCGGAGCTCGCAGCCGTGCTCGCCTTCTCGGCGATCAAGAACAACGATCGCATCGGGCTCGTCATCTTCACCGACAAGGTCGAGCGCTTCGTCCCGGCCAAGAAGGGGCGCAAGCACGTGCTCGCGATCGTGAGCGAGATCCTGACCTTCGAGCCGTCGTCGAAGAAGACCGATCTCCGGCCGCCGCTCGAGCTCCTCGTGCGCATGATGCGCCGCCGCGCGGTGGCGTTCCTCGTGTCGGACTTCGTCGCCGATGGCGGCATCGCGAGCTACGACAAGGCACTGCGCATCGCCCATCGGCGCCACGATGTCGTGCCCGTGACCATCACCGATCCGCTCGAGGAAGAGCTGCCGGCGCTCGGGCTCGCGAGCTTCGAGGACCTGGAGACCGGTGAGCTCATCACCTTCGACACGAGCGGTCCGGGTCGCGCGCGCTTCGCGGCTCTCGTGGGCAAGGAGAAGCGTGAGCGGGAGGCGCTGTTCCGCCGCCTCGACATGGACTCCGTTGCCGTGCGCACGGACCGGCCGTACATCGGCGCGCTGCTGTCGTTCTTTCGCGCGCGCCAGAACAGGCTTCGTCGATGAGGGCGCTGGTCCTCGCGCTCGTCCTCTCGGCCGGCGTCGCGCACGCGCAGGATACCGCGCGCGTGCTCGATCTGGCGGTCACGCCGGATCTCGCGCTGGCGCCGGATCCCGAGGCGCCGACAGTCGGGGCTGCGCTCGACAAGGGCGAGGCCTACGTCGGCGACCGGCTCGCGCTCACCGTCACCGCCATCGCGCGCGCAGGCATCATCGTGAACCTGCCGTCGAAGGTCGACCTCGGAAAGCTCGAGGTGCTGGAGCGCGACGACGGCGAGGCGCAAGGTCGCGATCTCGGCGATGGGCGCCGCTCGTTTCGCTTCGTCCTCTTCGTCGCCGTGTACGAGGTCGGCCCGACCGAGGTCCCGCCGCTCCCGCTCACGTATCTCAGCGCCCGCGGCGACGTTCGCACCGTCTCGACCGATCCGGTGTCGCTCACGATCAAGGCTCTCGTCGACGAGAGCCAGGCCCGGCTCGACCCGCAGCCGGCGCGGGGTCCGCGGACGGCGGTCGTGGAAGATCGTCGCATCATGCGGGCAATCTGGGTGGCGCTCGGGTTGCTCGCATTCGTGGTCGTGGCGTCCCTCGCGCGGCGCGCGCGCAGGGCGCCGCTGTCGAGCGAAGGTCCGGCTTTGCCGGCCCGGCCGCCTGGCGAGGTCGCGATAGAGCGTCTCACCGCGATCCGCGCGCAGGGCGACTTCCAGCGTGACGGCTATCGTCCGTTCGCGTTCGAGACCGCCGAGGTCGTGCGCGCGTACCTCGGTGCGCGATACGGATTCGACTCGCTGGAGCTCACCTCCACCGAGCTGCTGGTCGAGCTCGCCCGCCTCGCGCCGCACCTCGTGCAGCCGCACTCCGCAGTGGAGCACTTTCTCGAGGAGTCCGACCTCGTCAAGTTCGCGAACACCGGCTCCACCGACGGCACCGCGCTCCTGCTCCTCGACTCCGCGCAGAGCATCGTGCTGTCGACGGCGCCGAAGCTCGAGACCGCGCAGGAGATGCTGTCCGGGCCGGTGCGGCCGCCGCTGCCGCTGTCGGGGAGGGACTCGTGAAGTCGCGCCTCGAGCGTGCCACGCCGTACCTGCTCCTCGCGGCGCTCGGGGTGCCCGTTGCAGCGCTCACCATCGATCTCTTCCGACAGTCCGACGTGCATCTCCGTCAGCGGTGGGCGCTATGGCTGCTGCTCGTGGTGCCGTGGCTCGCGTGGCGCAAGCTCGGACGGCCGCGCGGCGCGGCGCTCGCGTTCTCTCGTGTGGGTGCGCTGCGCGAAGCCGAGCTGGGCTGGGTTGCTCGAGTCCGGCTGCTTCCCGACGTGCTGCGGATCGTCGCCATCGGCTGCCTCGTGCTCGCGCTGTGCAGGCCGCAGCGGCTTTCGACGGACGCGTCGGAGGTCGACGGCATCGACATCGTCATCGCGCTCGACGTCTCGAACTCGATGGCCGAGGAAGATCTGCTGCCCAATCGCATCACCGCAGCGAAGCGAGTTCTCGATCGCTTCATCGCGCGGCGTCAGAGCGATCGAGTCGGGCTGGTGATCTTCGGCACCGAGGCCTACACGCAGGTCCCGCTCACCCTCGACACCACGGCCGTTCGCCTGCTGCTCGCGGATGTGAGCCTGAAGCTCATCGACGGTCGCGGCACCGCGATCGGCAATGCGATCGGCACGGCGCTCAACCGTCTGCGCAGCTCGTCAGCACGATCGCGCGTGATCGTGCTCGTCACCGATGGGGACGACAACGCGTCGAAGCTCGATCCGCTGCAGGCTGCGCGCTACGCGCAGACGTTCGGGGTGCGCATCTTCACCATCCTCATCGGTCGCGACAGCGGACCGGGCGGCTCCGGTCACCCCGTGAACCCGAAGCTTCTCGAGGAGATCGCCGGCATGACGGGCGGCTCGCCGTACCTCGCGACCGATACGGACGCGCTCGATCGGCGGTTCAACGCAATCCTCGAGGACCTCGAGCGCTCGCGTCTGCGGTCGCACACGCCACGCTACGTCGAGCTGTACGCGATGTTCATCGGCCCGGCGCTGGCCCTCTTGCTCCTCGAGATTGCGCTGTCGCTCACGCGCTTCCGGCGGTTTCCGTGAGCCTCGATGCGCCGAAGCTCCTCTGGTGCGCGGTCGTGGTGCCGCTGCTCGTCGTGGCCTACGCGCTCGACGGCCAGCGACGCCGCCGCGTGCTCGAGCGCATCGGTCACCTGCAGACGATCCGGCAGATGATGCAGTCGCTGTCCCCTGCGAGGCGACGGCTGCAGACCGTGTGCCTCGTCGTCGCGGTCGCGGCTCTCACGATCGCTCTTGCGCGGCCGCAGGTCGCAGGTCGCGCGCGGCTCACGGAGAGCCGTGGGCTCGACCTCGTCGTCGCGCTCGATCTCTCGCGCTCGATGCTCGCGAAGGACATCTACCCATCGCGTCTCGAGCGTGCGAAGGCCGAGGTCTCCCGCCTGCTCGACGAGCTGAAGGGTGACCGCGTCGGCATGGTCGCGTTCGCCGGGGAGACGCTGTCGTACCCGCTCACGTCGGACTACGAGGCGGCGAAGCTCTTCTGGCGCGACCTCCAGCCCTCGGACATGCCCGTCGGCGGTACCGACCTCGGCCGCGCTATCAACGCGAGCCAGGAGCTGCTCGACCGTTCGGCCGCGCGTGCTGGCAAGCGCAAGCCCGGGCAGGTGATCTTGCTCATCACCGATGGCGAGGACACGGAGGGCCGTGGTCTTTCGGCGGCGAAGTCCGCCGCGACTCACAACATCCGCATCTACACCGTCGCCATCGGCTCGAAGGAGCGACCGTTCGTGCCGCTCACCGACGAGAATGGAAATGCCGCCGGCTACCTGCAGGGCAGCGATGGCGAGCCGGTGCGCGTGGGCCTCGACGAAGAAGGGCTCCGGAAGATCGCGAGCGCGACCGGTGGTGACTACTTCACGATGGAGCCGCGCGGCTACGGGGTCGAGCGTGTGCAGCAGGCCATCGCCGGGCTCGAGCGCACGGAGGAGGAGGCGCGCCTCGAGCGGGAGCCAGAGGACATCGGTCGCTGGTTCGTGCTCGGAGGCTTCGTGCTGCTCGTCGTCGGGGCTGCTCTGCGAGATCGGCGGAGCGTGAAGGTGCGTGTGCCCGTGGCGAAGGGGGTCGGCTCGCGCGCCTTGCTGCTCGTGCTCGTGGGCATGTTTCCATTCCTCGGAGGCTGGAGTCTCTTCACCCGCAAGGATCCGGACGTCGAGGCGGGCAACCGCGCACTCGAAGCGGGCAAGGCCGAGGAAGCCCTCGCGGCCTATGACCGCGCCGTCGCCGCGAGGCCCGAAGACGACACCGCGCACTTCGATCGCGCAGCCGCGCTCCTCAAGCTCGAGAAGCTCCCCGAGGCCACCCGCGAGCTCCAGCGCTCGGTCGAGACCCACGATCCGTCGCTCAAGGCCGACGCGTATTACAACCTCGGCGTCGCCCAGTACCGGCAGGAGCACTACCGCGAGGCAATCGACGCCTACAAGCGCGCGCTCGGGCTCCGGCCCGACGACCGCCGCGCGAAGTGGAACCTCGAGGTCGCACTTCGCAAGCTCGTCGAGCAGAAGCAGCCCCCGCAGGACCAGAAGCAGCCCCCGCAGGACCAGAAGCAGCCGCAGGACCAGAAGCAGCCGCAGGACCAGAAGCAGCCGCAGGAGCAGAAGCAGCCGCAGGAGCAGAAGCAGCCGCAGGA
>JAYTLP010000182.1:0-7750 GCA_043729375.1 Myxococcales bacterium | reverse complement strand
CCCACGCACCACGGTGCTCGGGGCCATCTTGGTCGCAGCTTATCTCGGTGGCGCGGTATGCACGCACGTCCGCATGGCGGAGACGGAGGCAGTGATGCCGCTCGTCCTCGGCGTCCTCGCGTGGGGCGGGCTGTGGCTGCGTGACCCCCGAGTGCGTGCGCTGCTCCCGCTGACGCCCGCTGCGTAGCGCTTTGGGGCTACGATAGCGGGGATACGGAGGCCCACCGCATGGCAAAGAAGATGACGGCAAGCAGCAAGAGCAAGCTCACGACCGCCCGCACGGCGCGCATCGCTACACCCACGGATCTCTCTGCTGCTGCGACGAAGGACATCGCGGGAGGGCTCAACGGTGTGCTTGCGGACGTGTTCGCGATCTATCTCAAGACCAAGAACTTCCACTGGCACATCAGCGGACCCCACTTCCGCGACTATCATCTGCTGCTCGACGAGCAGGCCGACCAGCTCTTCGCCATGACGGACGCGATCGCCGAGCGCATTCGCAAGGTGGGCGGCACGACCATGCGCTCCATCGGACACATCGCGCGCCTGCAGCGAATCAGCGACAACGACGCGGACTATGTCGGTCCGCTCGACATGCTCGCCGAGCTCCGCGAGGACAACAAGATGCTCGCCGAGCGTCTGCGCACGGTGCATGACGTCTGCAACGATCACCGCGACATCGCGTCGGCCAGCCTGATCGAGAACTGGATCGACGAGACGGAGCGCCGCACGTGGTTCCTCTTCGAGTCCAGCCGCCGCGGTGACGCGGGCACCGGCCACTAGTACGGGATGAGCTCACCGTCCGACCCCCGCTACCTCCGCGACGTGCTCGGTCACTACCCGACGGGTGTCTCCATCGTGACATCGATCGATGCCGATGGAGCACGCATCGGCATGACGGTCGGCACCTTCAACTCCGTCTCGCTCTCGCCGCCGCTCGTGGCCTTTTACCCGGATCGCAAGTCGGGGACGTGGGCACGGATGGCGGCGGCGAAGCGCTTCTGCGTCAACGTGCTCGCGCACGATCAGGAAGCCGTCTGTCGGCGATTCGCGTCGCGCGAGCCCGACAAGTTCGCAGGCCTCGCACACTCCCTCTCGCCCGCAGGATTGCCCATCATCGACGACGTGGTCGCGTGGCTCGACTGCACGTCGTATGCGGTGCACGAGGCGGGCGATCACGACATCGTGCTCGGCAAGGTAGAGGCCCTCGCAGTCCTTCGCGCCGCTCAACCGCTGCTGTTCCATCGCGGTGGCTACGGCCGTTTTTCCCCACTCGAGTAAAGGTTTTCATGTCCGACATCCTGTTCTCTCCGCTCACGCTCGGTCCCATCACCCTCGCCAACCGCGTCGTCATGGCACCGATGACGCGTAGTCGCTGCATCGGAAACGTTCCCGGTCCGCTCGTCGCCACCTACTACGGGCAACGTGCGGAGGCCGGGCTCATCATCACCGAGGGGACCTCGCCCTCCCCGGACGGCCTCGGCTATCCGCGCATCCCCGGCTGCTTCGACGCGGCGCAGGTCGCCGGCTGGAAGGCCGTCACCACGGCCGTGCACGAAAAGGGCGGTCGCATCTTCCTGCAGATGATGCACACGGGTCGCGTGGGGCACCCGCTCAACCTGCCGAAGGGCGCGAAGGTCCTCGGGCCATCGGCGGTCAGGCTCGAGGGCAAGATGCACACGGATCAGGAAGGCGAGCAGCCGTATCCGATCCCCATCGAGATGACCGCCGCCGACATCGAGCAGGTCACTTCCGAGTACGTCTCCAGCGCCGCGCATGCCGTCTCGGCAGGCTTCGACGGCGTCGAGGTCCACGGTGCCAACGGCTACCTCGTCGACCAGTTCCTCAACACGGCGTCGAACGCGCGCACCGACGAGTGGGGCGGCTCCGTCACGAACCGCACCCGCTTCGCGCTCGAGGTCACGCGCCGGGTCGCCGAGAAGATCGGCGGCGAGCGTACCGGCATCCGTCTGTCGCCCTACGGCGCGTTCTCGGGCATGAGGCCCGACGACGAGATGGACGATCTCTACATCGAGCTTGCACGCGGGCTCTCCACGCTGGGGCTCGCGTACGTGCACCTGGTTGATCACTCGTCGATGGGGACGCCGCTTGTTCCCGAGACTCTCAAGCAGGAAATCCATGGTGCCTTCGGCGGCAAGCTCATCCTGTCGGGCGGCTACACGCGCGAACGTGCGGAGCAGGATCTCGAGGCGAAGAAGGCCGATCTCGTTGCGTTCGGTCGTCCGTTTCTCGCCAACCCGAACCTCGTCACCAAGCTCGAGGCGGAGCGGCCGCTCCGGGCGCCCGACATGAAGCTCGCATACACGCCCGGCGAGCACGGCTACACCGACTACCCGATGGACTGAAACAGGCGAGCCCGTCGCCCGCGCCTTCGAGGGCACGGCGCAACGGGCTCTGGTTGTGAACTCACGCGCGGACGTACCTCGCGAGGACTGCTACTCGCTGTCGCGAGGTACGTCGTTCTTCGAAGCGGGGTGGGGGTTCGGATCGCGATTCTTGTCGTCGCGCGTCTGCTGCTGGTCGCTCGGGGTGGCGGTCTTCTTCGACTGGTTCTTGTTGTTCTTGGACTGCACCGGCTGCTTCGTATCTTCGGCCACGTTGCACCTCATCGTTCGAGATCGTTCGAGCCTTGCGCTGCGCTCGATGCGAGGAGGTAGAGCATCACCCGTGCCGCGATTCGCCGAGTAATTCCGCAACGCCGTCTCTACAGGCTCGCCTCGCTCGTGGCGAGGCTGCGCCACACCGTCGGTGTCGTTGCAAAAATGTCACGCGAGCGGGCCCTTGGCGCCGACGCTCGGGATGGGGATCTCGCGCAACCCCTCCCTGCGCAGGATCGCGTTGGCCGCAAGGCGGCCGCTGATTGCGGCGGCCTCCATGAGCGCGGCCGCCGGCTCCATGCGCACGTGATCTCCCGCGATGAACAGGTTCTCCACCTCGGTCTCGGTGGAGGGGCGCTGGGCGTGGCTCCCCGGCGCAAAGCCGCTGAAGTTCGACTGCACCTGATATTCGCCGTGCAGCACCTTTGCCCCTCGCAGCTCCGGCAGCATGCGCGTCATATCCCGAAGCATGGACGCGGCCATCTCGTCCCCGGCGCGCATGCGGTCGGGTGGGACGGCATACGCATGCAGCTCGACGACGCTGTTCCCGGTGCGCTTCGCATACGAGATGTAGGGCTCCTGCAGCACGGAGTAGATGGCCACGGAGTCGACGAGGTCGAAGCGGGCGGTGGTGTAGAAGCCCTCACGCCCGGGGGCCACGGGCCTGTCGAGCCACACGCGATACACGATGAACGGGTCTGCCTCCCCGAGTGACTGCACGCGCCGGTCGAGCGCAGGGATGCCGAGCTCGCTCTTCTCGAACAGTGCCTTCGTGCCGCGCACCTCGCACGCCGAGATCGCGTAGTCGCAGGGCAGCACGTCGATGGATGCCACCGGCCGGGCTTCGCCGACGAGCAGCTCGTCTCCCTGCTGGACCACGGAGAGCGAGCGCAACGGGCGCTGGGGCGGACCCGCATCCGGGACCCCGTCCGTCGTGTAGTGACCGCCGTGACAGGGACACGAAAAGCCGAGAGCGTCCGGGCGCACGGGGCAGCCCATGTGCGTGCAGCGTGCGTCCAAGGCGACGAAGCCGGCCTCGCGACGTCCCACGTACACCGCGCTCCCGTCTGGTCCGGCGATGGGCGCCCACCCGGTCGTGGGAACGGTCGATGCGGGGACGCGCACCTGCGCGCCATCGACGCTGCTCGACTCGAGCTCGACGCCACGGACCCGTCCGCCTTCGTGTCGGAAGCGCCTCGCCGCCTGACCCGTGCGGATGGTGCCACCGAGCCCGCGAAGCCGCCTCGCGAGCGGCTCGATGATCGCGGTGATGCTGTCGCGCGTCGTGGTGCGGTACCACAGCCCTTCGGGGTTGCCGATGAAGAAGAAGTGGAAGAAGCGGATGCCCTCGGCCGCGGAGAGCTTGTCCACGGCGTTCAGCGTCGTCTTGGCGAACGGCTCGATCACCGTCTCGCGCATCGGTGTGTTGATGTTGCCGCTGCGCGCCAGCGTCGCGAAGTCGACGTCGTCGTGGCGCGCGTACGTCTTCTCGCCGTCCCAGCGCATGAGCGCGAGCAGCCCGGGGCTGTCGTGCATGAAGTCGCCGAGGTGGAGGTTCTTCGACTGGTTCACGACGGAGAGCAGGTTTGCGGGGAACACGGTGGTCGTGCTGCCGTAGTCGTCCTCGGCCCGGTCGCCGAAGAGCACCGGGTAGCTGGGCGGTCGGTGGAGGAACTGCGTTGCCCCCGCGGCCTCGAGGTGCTCCGTGAGGTTGTAGTAGTTGCTGAAGAAGCCGTGGAAGCCGTGCTCCGTGGGGAACGTCTCGCCGTCGACGGTGACGTTCCACCCGCCGAGCTTGCCGCCGAGGTGACCGGCGCGCTCGATCAGGGTGACGTCGAACTTGCGCTCCGCGAGCTCGATGGCCGCGACGAGCCCCGCGAGGCCCCCGCCCACGATCACCACGCGCTTTGAATGGGTCGCGATCATCGGCCGCTGCTCGTCGCCGGGGAGGCGCGGAAGCAGCCGGCGCTTCGGCTGGTGCGTCGCGACGAAGACGCCCGAGCCGAGTGCACCGAGCCCGAGGCCGAGGCCGCTGTAGCGGAGGAAGCGCCGACGACCGGCGCTCGTTCTCGGAGCCATGTTCAGCCCCTCTTCGACTTCGACAGGAAGCGGTCGATCTGCGCGCGCGCCTCGGGGCCGAGCGCGAGCTGCGCGATGATGCGGCTCTCGCGATCGAGCTGCTCGGCGAGGCTTGCACCCTCGAGCGACTCGAGCAACAGGCGCCGTGACGCCGCGACGCTCGGCCCCGGGAGCGCGGCGATCCCGGCCGCGAGCTCGCGAGCTCGCGCCACGAGCAGCGCGTCCTCGACGACCTCTGTCACGAGGCCCCACTCGAGCGCGCGGGCCGAGTCGACGGTCATGTTGGTGAGCACCATCTGCTGTGCTCGCCGCGCGCCTACGAGGCGCGGTAGCCAGAACGACGTGGAGCCGTCCGGTGAGAGTCCGATGGCGGTGTACGCCGACTTGAACGAGGCCGACCGGGCCGCGATGCAGAGGTCGCCGGCCAGCGCCACGCCGAGGCCTCCGCCGGCAGCCACGCCGTTGACGGCGGTGATCAGAACGGCGTTCATCCGCGCAAATGACGAGAGCGCAGTGTGCAGGTACATCGTGATCTCGCGCAGCGTGGCGGGGAGCTCGTCGCCCGCTGCGGCGAAGCTGCCGATGTCGCCGCCCGCGCAGAAGAAGCGCGATCCTGCGCCGGTGAGGACCACCGCGCGGATCGACGCATCTGCCTCGCAGCGACGGCCGAGCGCGGCAAGCTCGATCGCCATGCTCGCGTCGATCGAGTTCGCCGCATCGGGCCGGTCGAGTGTGATCTGCAGCAGGCCCTCACCGAAGGCTTCCGTGCGCGTGGACGTTCCCATCACAAAGACGTAGCACTTCTTCAGCGGGCCGGCGCGGACACCCGGACGTCACGGATTGTCGGGTTGCGGCGGCGGCAGATGCGGCGCCGCGAGATGGCGCTCGAGCCACTCCCGCGTGCACTTCGCAAAATGCACCGGCCAGCCGGTCGCTGACGGCACGTGGCGCAGGCGAGCAATGCAGTCGCATTCTTCGAGCATCAGCCGTCCCGGCGTACGATGAGTGAAAGCTGTGGGTCGATACGCGGCTCCCGCGCGAGGCGCAGGCTCACAGGTCCGAGGTAGAGGCGCAGCGATGACGTTCAAGGCATACCGGAGCTTCGACGAGGGCGGCACGGTGCAGAGCCGCTTCGTCGACATGACGATCGACGAGCTCGATCGCGGCGAGGTGGTGATCGCCGCCGAGCACTCGAGCATCAACTACAAGGACGCGCTGTCGCACGACGGCAGCGGCAAGATCATGCGCAAGTTCCCGACCAACGCGGGCATCGATGTGGCGGGTACGGTGGCGTCGTCGACCGATCCACGCTTCGGGGCTGGCGATGCAGTGCTCGTCACGGGCTACGACCTGGGCGTCGGGCACGATGGGGGGTACGCGGAGCGCGTGCGCGTCCCTGCGGACTGGGTGGTGATGCGGCCGGCCGGCATGACGTCGTTCGACGCGATGACGCTCGGCACCGCGGGCTTCACCGCCGCGCTCGCCGTCGAGCTCATGCTCCACGACGGCCTGCGCCCCGACCGCGGACCCATCGCTGTGACGGGCGCGACCGGCGGCGTGGGCTCCGTGGCGGTGGAGCTCCTCGCGAAGCTCGGGCACGACGTCGTCGCGATCACGGGCAAGGCGGAAGAGAACGCGTATCTGCTCGCGCTCGGCGCCAAGGAGGTGCTCCCACGCAGTACCATCGACCTCACGAAGATCCGCGCGCTCGACAAGGCCACGTACGCGGGCGCGGTCGACAACCTCGGCGGGCCCATGCTCGCGTGGCTGCTCTCGATGCAAAAAGTGGGCGGCACCGTCGCGGCGGTCGGGCTGGCGGCCGGTCACAAGCTCGAGACGACGGTGATGCCGTTCATCCTGCGCGGGGTCCACCTCCTCGGCACCGACAGCGTCAACTGCCCCATGCCGACGCGGCAGCGCGTGTGGGAGAAGCTCGCCCACGAGTGGAAGCCCGCGCGCATGCAGGCCGCGGTGCGCACGATCGATCTCGCCGAGCTCCCCGGTCACTTTGCGGCGTACCTGAAGGGTCAGGTGCGCGGCAGGACCGTGGTGCGGATCGCGTGAACGAGAAGAAGGGTGAACCATGTCGCATTGCCCGTGAACGCGGGTTCACCCGGGAGGTGGTCAAACGTACCGTCGCCGCGGTAGCTTCTCCAGTTCCAGCGCCCGTAGCTCAGTTGGATAGAGCATCGGCCTTCTAAGCCGGTGGTCGTGGGTTCGATTCCCGCCGGGCGCGCCAGTGTTTAACGTCGGTGTAGCACCCCTCAAGCCTGCTCAGGAGTGGTCAGGAATACCCAGAAATGGTCAGACTTTTCGCACACCCCTTTCACAGGCCCCCCGACGGGGGTACGCTTGGGGGTGGGAAAGAGCGTCTCTAGCTCCGTGGGAAAATCTGGTGGTCCTGGTACTACGACGCGGAGCGCAGGCTGATCCGTGAGACGACGACGTGCACCGACCGTAGTGCGGCGCGCGCAGTGCTCAAGCGCAGGGAGCAGGAAGCGCAGAGCGGCGTACGCAAGCGCTCGTATCTGGCGCTCTCCGATGTGCTGGACGACCTCGAGAAGTTCACGGAGGCGAACCGGAGCCCGGTCAGCCTGGAGATCGTCAAGGCAAAGGCTGCGCACCTTCGCCGCGTACTCGGCGATCAAAGCGACGTCCACGCACTAGACGCAAAGGCCCTCGAGAAGTACACGCACGAGCGTCTGACGAAGCTGCCTCCGAAGGCAGAGAAGTCGAGCAGGCCCCGCTTTCGGCCGGCACGCGAGACCGTGCGGAAGGAGCTTGCCATCCTCCGTCAGGCTCTTCGGCACGCTGCGAAGGCGGGAAGGTACGTTGGAGATCCGAAGGCGATCATGCCCGACTTCAAGGTGCCCTACGTGTTGCGCAAGCGATGGCTCACAGAAGACGACTGCAACGCGATGTTGGAGCACGTCCCGGCAAATCGCCGCCTGTGGGTAGAGTTGGCGGTGTCCTCCGGTGCTCGGAAGAGCGAAGTGGAGGGCCCGACCTGGGGTGACATCCACTTCGCCGCCAAACAGATCCACATCCGCGGG
>JAYTLP010000181.1:0-2791 GCA_043729375.1 Myxococcales bacterium | reverse complement strand
GGCGAGGCAAGCTCCGGGTTCAGCCGGCTGGCGAAGGCGGCCGTCGCCTACTTCGGGCTGCGCGAGGGTGCGAAGGCGCTGATCGGGTTCAACTCGGATGTCGAGGACACGAAGAACCAGATCGCCGGCATGCTCGCGATCTCGAAGCACACCGACCTCAACGACGAGCTCGTCACGGCGAACGCGCTCTACGACTCGCTCCAGAAGCGCGCGTCGAAGCTGCCCGGCACGACGGCCGAGTACGTGACGATGGCTGGGATGATCACGCAGCCGATCATCGACGCCGGCCTCTCCATGCAGGACCTAGAGGACCTCACCGTGAATGCCACGGTCGCGGCGAAGGCGTTCCGCATCGACGCGGGCGCGGCCGCTCGAGACGTGGACCAAGCGATCCGTGGACAGTTCCACTCGACCGACGCCTTCACCGGGAAGGTGCTCGGCTCCGTCGGCTACAAGGGCGAGGACGGCCGCAAGCGCTACAACGCGCTCTCGCAGCAAAAACGAGCCTCCGAGCTCAAGCGCGGGCTCGGCTCGAAACAGATCACGCAGCTCGGCGAGGCGCAGGGGAAGACGTTCAACGGCATGCTCTCGACGATGCAGGACGCCGTCCAGCAGTTCCTCGGGCGGGTCGGGCTGCCGCTGTTCAAGGCGCTGGGCGAGGCGATGCAGCGCGTGAACGTGTTCCTTGAGGAGAACAAGGCCGGCATCGACGCGGTCGCGAGCGCGATCAGCGACGTTCTTATCGGGGCGTTTGATGCCGTGAACACGATCATCGAGTTCTTCGTCGACCACACCGGCCTCGCGATCGCCGCGATCGGAGCGCTCAGCGCGGTCATCACGATCTGGGCGGTGAAGGCGGCGGCCGCTTGGGTGATCGGGCTCGGGCCGATCGGCTGGGCGATCGCGGCGATCGCGGCGCTCATCCTCATCGTGAAGAAGATCGACTTCCGCTTCGTCTGGGAGACGATCAAGGATGTCTGGAGCTCGATCGCGGACTTCTTCACCACGACCGTGCCGAACGCGATCGTCGATGCGATGCGCTGGGCCTGGGATGAGGTCGTCAAGGGGGCTCACGCCGCGGCCGACGCCATCACCTCGCTCCCTGGGATCAGCCAGCTGATCGAGGCCGGGCACTTCCTCGGCAACGGCGTGGCCAAGGCCCACGACGCGGTGTTCGGGCAGACGCAGGCGGATGGAGCCTACGAGAACGCGAAGGCCTCCGGCTTCCAGGGCAGCGAGGCGGACTGGAACGAGCGGATCCGGCGGCAGCAGGCGGGGACCGCGAGCGGAACTCCGGCTCGTCCCGGAGCTGGCGGCGGCGGCGGTCCCGTGGCGATCCGCGGCGGCGACATCAACATCAAGATCGACGCCTCAAGCGCGAACGCGCAGGAGGTCGCGGCGCTCGTCGACCAGCACGTCGGCGAGCACATGAACCGGATGCTGAACCAGACGAAGGACGCCATCGGATGATCCTCGTGAACCGAGGGAGGCTCTCGTGATCCTGATTGACAGCTGGCCTTACGATTTGATGGTCTCCGGCGAGATCAGCGTCCAAAACGACATCACCGACTTCCCCGTCGAGGGAGGCGGGACGATCGCGGACCACATGATCTCGCGGCCGCTCACGTTCTCCTGCGAGGGCATCGTCTCCGACACGCCGATCGGCGAGGTCGCGGACGATTCCTCTCGCCAGGCTGATGAGGTGAGCACGGCGGTGTTCGGCGCGGACCAGATCCCGCTCCCATCGGCCGAGGCGTACGAACGGTTGATGGCGATCCGCGACGAGAAGCGGCTGGTAACGGTCGAGATCCCGATCGCTTCCCGCTCGGCAAGGCCCGGGAAGCGGACGCTCGTGAACATGGGTATCGAGCAGCTTACGGTCCCGATGTCGAAGGAGACCAGCGGCGGGCTCCACTTCTCGGTCGGCTTCAAGCGGATCACGATCGCGACGAACAACCGCACAACCGTGAAGCTCATCACGGCCACGCCGGCTGGTCGCGGGCGGAAGATCTACAACGGTCCTGGGCGGCACATCCTTATCGACAACCGAGTGATGTGGCGGCTCAGCGTCGTCTACCCCGGCGGCCCGCTCATCACGCCGGATGGCTATCCCTACACGATCGTGGGCGTGGCGAAGCAGAGCTCCGGCCCGCCGAAGTACTACTTCCTCGGCGAGAGCGCGAACGGGTTCCCGTACGACACCACGAGCGGGAAGGAGCTCACGCCCGCGCAGTTCGATCAGTTCGCGGAGGACCAGCAGCGCGACTACCGCGCGGTCAAGAAGCAGCAGCTCGATGCGATGTCCCCGTCCCAGCAGGTCGACGAGCTCAACGCCCGCCGGACCGATCGGTTCCGCTCGCTGGGGTTCCACCCCTCGAGCCCGCCGGGCGTGACGAACTCCGCCTTCCCGGCGACGCACCCAGACATTGCGCCCGTGGCGTCGTACAAGGCTCGCTGAGATGGAGGCGATCCCGTTCACCCCTGGCGAGCCGTATCAGCGGCTGTTCGTCACGCTCGATGGCGCTCCCTACATCATCGACTCGCACTGGAACGAGCGCGACGCCGCGCACTACCTCGACATCTACGAGGAGGACGAGAAGCCGATCCTCCTCGGCATCAAGGTGGTGCTCGGGGCGTTCCTCGGGCGGGTCTCGACGCACCGCTTCTTCGCCGGGCGCGCGCTGTTCGCGATCGAGGAGTCGAACACCGGCCTGGAGGCTGGGATCGATGACCTCGGCGGGCGGATCACGGTCGTGTACCTTACGGATGCGGACCTTGCGGTCGCACGGGC
>JAYTLP010000180.1:0-3840 GCA_043729375.1 Myxococcales bacterium | reverse complement strand
GTTTTTACAGAGCGGACATCTACGACTGCTTATACACAGGACTTGTACGACTGCTCGGCACACGGCACCGCACTTACGGATTTCTGGCGATCACTCCCTATTTCCGTCCTTGGTTGCAGAAGAGGATGTTCGCGGACGGCAGCGTGTAGTCGGTCGAGAGACAGTACGCATCGCCGCGGTCGTAGGGTGGCGCCGGTGACCGACGGACCGGGACAGGTGCTGATGTCGTGTCTGGTGGCGCGTCACGCTCTCGCCGCCTGTGGTGTTGGTCTGTGGCCGTGGAGGGAGATGCGTTGTCGACGACGAAGCACACGACAGTGCTCGGCTCGATGATGAGCGTGTGCGCACCGGTCACGAGCGCGCCGACACGATCTCGAACGCGCTTTGTCGTGCGCGGGAGTCAGGAGGGGAAGAGGCGACGAAGTTGCTCCGGCATGCGCAGCCGCAGCGCAGGTGCGCGAGCGCGCCGAAGCCGGCTGGCGCTGGTGGGCGTGCACCGGTGAGGCGCTCGTACAGGTCGGCATGAGGGCGGTGCTCGCGGACCGAGAAGCCGTGCGCCTCGACCAGCGCCTCGAGCTGGCGCGCGGAGAACGCGCTCACAGATGGCTCGCCGTCCTCGTCGACGCGGGCCCTCACGATCGCGAGGTAGCGGCGCGACGCAGCGTCGAGCTCGTCGTCGTGTTGCGCGTAGTCGAGCACGAGCTCGGTGCGCCCGCGGTCGGCGAGCGAGGCGACGACCGCGAAGGTCGCGTCGAGCGCCCCGCGAGGCCGGTAGTACGTGTTGCCGAGGCACGAGACGAAGCTAGGCCCGGAGATCGTGTCGAGCGTGGCAGACAGCTCGCACGCGTCGAAGTCCACGGCGGCGAAGCGCGGGGACCGCGGGGACCGCGAGGCCGGCGGCGGCGGCGTGGCGCTCGCGCTTCCGGTCCTGGGTCGTCGGGGGATCGATCTCGACGACCTGCAGAGCGGGAAACGGGTTGCGCAGCGCGAACGTGTCGAGGCCCGCGCCGAGCACGACGTACATCCCGGCACCGTGAGCGACCGCGTGCGCGTCGTTGAACACATGCACGGCGACGAGCGTCCGGTGCTGCGCGCGACAGGTTGCGGTCCTGGCCGCGGTGATGCTGCGTGAGGACAGGGCCATGGCCTCGACACTGGACCGCCTCTACGTCGGTGTGGTGCTGCAAGCGGCATCACGAATATCGGTCTGGATCATCTCCACGGGGGCTGCGTCCCCGCCCCGTCGGCAAAGCCGTCGTGGGTCCCCGCCCCTCAAAGTGGAGGCGGCCCAGGCGAGACCAGCCCCGCCTCGTGGTCAGGCCAGCGCGAGGTGGATGCCGATGCAGCTCCCGGTGAGGAAGCCGAGCGTCATGAAGAACGAGATGTCGTTCGCGACCAGCCGATGAAACGTGCTGCGGATCTTGCGGCTCACGGGGAACCTGCCTTCGTGTCGTCCTGCTTGGCTTTGGTGGGGAACATCTCGTCGAGCATCTCGTCGATGCTGAGGTGAATGCCGTCGAGCTTTCGCAGCTCGTCGCGCTCGAACTCCTCGAACGACCGGTAGACCTTCGGGACTGTGTAACCGCGCATGTGAACCTCTGCCTACATGTATGTGTTGTCAGCACAAAGTACGTGCAGTCCTCACCTGTCACAAATTTTTTCGCCGGGGCCCTCGCAGCCCGGCGCATCCACTCGATCGGACGTGGTAAAAGTTCGGTCGGAGCGCCCCACATGACGCGGATCCTCGCGATAGCGAACCAAAAAGGCGGCGTCGGGAAGACGACGACATCGGTGAACCTGGCGGCCTCGCTGGCCCAGAAGGGTCGGCGCGTGCTCGTGGTGGACATGGACCCGCAGGCCAACGCCACGTCCGGCCTCGGCATGCCGCGCGGGTCGGTGCAGGAAGGCATCTACGAGGCGCTGGTCCTCGACCGCTCCGTGCGCGAGCTCACCCAGCTCACCGAGGTGCCCGGCCTGTGGCTGGTACCCGCGACGCGCGAGCTCGCCGGTGCGGAGATCGAGCTGGTCGGAGTCGACGAGCGTGCGCAGCGTCTCAAGCGCGCGCTCGAGCCGGTGATGGCGATGTACGACTACGTCGTCATCGATTGCCCGCCCAGCCTCGGTCTCCTCACGCTCAACTCGCTCGTGGCAGCGACGGCGGTGGTCATCCCGATGCAGTGCGAGTACTACGCGCTCGAGGGCCTGTCGCGGCTCATCGAGACCATGGACCAGGTGCGGGCTGCCTACAACCCGTCGCTCGAGCTGGCGGGCATCGTGCTGACGATGGTGGACCTGCGCACCAACCTCACCCAGCAGGTCGCCGACGAGGTGCGCACCCACTTCCCCGACAAGGTCTACACGACGAGCATCCCGCGCAACGTGCGTCTCTCCGAGGCGCCCTCGCACGGCAAACCCATCTGCCTCTACGACGTGCGGTCGTCGGGCAGCCAGAGCTACCTCGCGCTGGCGCAGGAGCTCCTCCACCGCGACCGCACCCTCGCGGCCTGAGAACGGACGAATGAGCAACACCGACAAACGCAAGGCGCTCGGCCGCGGGCTCGCGGCGCTCATCCCCGGCGCCGGCTCCCCGCCGCATTTCTCCGCCGCCCAGGCCGTGCTCTCGCGCGAGTTCTTCGAGTGCGCCATCGAGGACCTCCACCCCTCCGAAGACAACCCGCGGCAGGTCTTCGACGATCAGAAGCTCGTCGAGCTGTCGGAGTCGATCCGGAACCAGGGCATCGTGCAACCGCTCGTCGTCAGACAGCGCGGCGCGCAAGGGGGTTACATCATCGTCGCCGGCGAGCGCCGCTGGCGCGCGGCGCAGAAGGCGGGCCTCCGCGCGGTCCCCGTCGTCGTCAAGGAGGTCACGTCCAGGGACGCGTTCGAGCTGATGCTCGTCGAGAACCTCCAGCGCGAGGACCTGAACCCGATCGAGGAGGCCGAGGCTTACCAGCGCCTCGTGTCCGATCACGGCTACACGCAGGAGAAGCTTGCCGACCGCGTCGGCAAGGAGCGCTCCACCGTGACGAACGCGCTACGGCTCCTCAAGCTTCCCGGGCCCGTGCGCGGCATGGTGGGCTCCGGGCGGCTGTCGATGGGCCACGCGCGCGCGCTTCTCGGGCTCGAGGACGGCGCCTCGATGGAGCGCGCAGCCGAGCGCGTCATCGCGAGACAGCTCTCGGTCCGCCAGACGGAGCAGCTCGTGCGCAAGGAGCGCGCGCCCGAGCCCGAGCGCGACAAGAAGGCTCCGCAGCCCGTGCCGCCGAGCGCAGCCGTACGCGACCTCGAGCAGCGCCTCGAGCGCGCGCTCGCGACGCGCGTCCGAGTCGCGCAGAAGGACGCGCAGCGAGGAACGATCGAGATCGAGTACCACTCCCTCGATCAGCTCGACACGCTGCTCGAGAAGATACTCAGGCGGTGATGGGCACCACGCCGCGCCGCGACACCCGCCTCCCCGCGAAGCTCGTCGTCTCCTACCGGACGCAGGGCGCGTTCCTCGTGTCTTACTCGGTGAACCTGTCACGTGGCGGCATCTTCATCGAATCCGAGACCTCCTTGCCCATCGGCACGCAGGTGTCGCTGCGGCTCGAGGTCCCGGAGGTAGGCGATATCGATCTCGCGGGCGTCGTGGCGTGGATTCGCGAGGCGTCGCCCGACGGCTTGCCCGACGGGATGGGCCTCCAGCTGCACGAGCTCGACGAGCGCTACGGCGCCCTCATCGACAGCATGGTGCAGGCCTTCGCGGGGCACACCGTGCTCGTCATCGCAGGCGGCCCCGAGCGCCTCACCCAGCTCGGCCGCTACATGCGATCCATCATCAGCTGCGAGGTGCTCGAGGCG
>JAYTLP010000179.1:0-4811 GCA_043729375.1 Myxococcales bacterium | reverse complement strand
TGGATCTGGTTGGTGTCGTGCCAGTAGACCGCGGCGCCCTTCTTCGCGTGCTCGTCGATCCACGGCAGGAGCCCGAGCGTGGCGTAGCCCCAGAACTGGCGGTTCATGCCGCGCGTCGCACCTCCAGCGGGGCCGCCGGCGTAGGCGACGTAGTGCGAGAGGCCATACGGGTGCGAGTGCCAGGTGTCGATGGCAGACGGCAGCACGACCACGAGCGGCAGCAGGAGCGCCACCGCGCGACGTGGCACGTCGGCGCACAGGCGCGCGACCGCGTAGCCTGCCAGCAGCGAGAGGAACGGGATGGCCGCGTGGAAGTGCTTCGTCGCGCCGAAGATGGGCGCACCCGTGAGCGGCAGCACGAGCATCGGCGCGAGCGCGTTGGCGAGCACGAGCGTGCCGAGACCGCAGCGACCGAGCGAGCGCTCCAGGCGAACATCGCGCAGCCACGCCCACAGTCCGCCCGCCGCGAGCACGAGGGTGGTGGTGGGCACCGTCACGAGCGTCATCACGAACACGAAAGACCTGGGGAACGGCGGCTTGTTGTAGTTGCGACCGAGGAACTCGAAGTTGTAGTAGACGTGGTTGACGTGGAAAGCGACGTACTCGCGGAACCGCGGCACCGTCGAGAACCACAGCCACGGCCAGCAAGCGAGGTACACGAGCGGGCCGACGAGCGCCATCCACAGGAGGCCCCGCGGGAACGCACTTCCGCGCGGAAGGCGTCGCTCGCGCACGGCTGCGAGGAGCTCCTTGCGATCGACGACGAGCGATACGCCGATGAGCACGGGCGGGATGAAGAACGCGTTGTGCTTGGTCGCGAGCGCGAGCCCGAAGACGATGCCGGCCGCGACGCCCCAGCGGCGCGACTCGCGGCTGCGCCACCACGCGTACACCACGAAGACCCACATCGCGGCGATCGGTGCATCGAAGCACGCGAGCTGCGCGTCGAAGAAGAGCCGCTCCGCGAACAGCGTCATCCCCGCCGCGGCGAGCCCCGCCCCGAGCGAGAGCCCGGCGCCCAGCAGGAACACGACCGCGATCATGCCGGCGGTCAGCACCATCGTCGGCAACCGGAACGCAGTCTCCTCGTCGAGGAGGCCCAAGCTGCGGTGCTTGGTTCTGTATGCGATCGGGTGGAGCCGGGGCTGCTGAGGACACGTGCAGCGGTGGAAGAGGCGCCACGACAGCCCGAACAGCGTCTTCATCAGCGCCGGGTGCTCGTGGTTGTCGGCGAAGTCCGCATCGATGGCGCTCCGCGACAGCGATTTGCCCGGGCGGCCGTGCAAGAGGTTGTCGCCGAGGTCGACGTACCAGTGCGCGTAGTGCTCGGCCGCGTTGAAGTACGTGCCCTCGTCACGGACGTTGCCCTGCGTCTTGCTGGCGCCGAGCAGGATCGCGAGCGACAGCGCGAAGACGACGAGCGCCCAGGCGCGCGTCACGGTGCACCCTGCCCGTCCGCGGCTCGGACCTCGGCGTGGAAGCCGGGCAAGCGCCACGCCGGCTGGTCCGACGACACCTCGAACACCACGAGGTGCTTGCCGGGCTCGAGCGCGAGCTCGAAGCGCTTCCAGCCGTCCTCGTTCCGCAGCGGCAGAAGGACGCTCTTCGTCCCGTCGACGCGCACGCGGAACGACACGACGCCGCTCGCCGACTTGCGCGCGTAGTAGTCGTGCAGACCCGCGTAGCCGACGAGCACGCCACCGTCGACGTCATCGTAGGCCACCGCCAAGATCTCGCCAGGGATGACCGGCGCGAGGATCCCGCGGCGCGGCTTGTAGCCGACCTCCATCACGCGCTGGCCCACCGTGGTGGAGCCGCACTGGCGCTCCTTGCCCGTGCCGGCGCACGCGTGCTCGTCGGCACCCTCGCCGGTGCGTCGCGAGGTGACGCGAGCCTGCGCGAAGTCGTCACTCAGGTCCCTCAGCACCCGGGCGGCTGGTCTGTCGAAGCGACGCAGCGTGACGCGCCCGAAGTGCTCCTCCGAGGCGGGATTCATGCCGGCCGTGGACTCGCTGCGGCCGCCGCGGATCGACAGCTCCCAGACGCGCGCGTACGCGTCGTCGTCGGAGCGGGCGACCATCTTCACGGGCATGACGTCGCCGAGGTAGAGGCGGCCGGACTGGTCGGCCCACGCGGGCGCGAACACGACGAGGTCCGATGGCTGCATCGCCGCCCTCACCTTCGCCGACGCGGCAACCCAGTCGGACGCGGGTACGACGGTGGCCGCCTGGTAGAGCCCGAGCCCGCTCTCGACGAGCGCGACAACAACGATCGCCGCGATGAAGAACGGAGCGAGCTTCACGGCAGGTCCACCGGGGGGTGCTCTACCACGGGGACGGCGATGGGCTCGAACAGATCGCGTGGCCGCGTCTGCGCGCCGGAGAAGCTCCGCGGCCCGGCCAGAAAGCCCGCCGCGCGATAGTGCTGGAACAGGCCGGGCCACTGGAACGGCAGGAAGTGCTCGTCCATCACGACGAGCGAGAAGCGCCGCTCCGCGATGGCCTCGGCGAGGCCGCGCGGCACGCCGAGGCCAGCACGCTCCACGTCCATGACGCCCATGCGATGCAGATAGCTGCGCTTGCCCGCCAGCTGCGCGTAAAAGGGGTGGTACGGCACGAGCACCTCGCCCGGTGTCGCGGCGAGCTTGCGCACGAGCGCGTCGCCGGCCTCGCGATCCTTCGCCGTGGGCAGGAACGCCTCCAGCGCGAACGCGGTGGGCTCGTCCGCGGGCAAGCCGATCGACTTCGGGAAGCGACGTGTCGCCCACGGCAGCGCCACGCCCGTCGAGGTCACGAGGCTCCCGATGACGAGCAGCAGCACGACCCACGGCCGGAGCCGCGGTGGGCGCGCCGCCTCGAGCTCCCTGGTGAGGCGGCCCGCTGCCGTCGCGATGGCGATGGCCGGGAAGAAGACGCCGGGGATGAACGCGTTGGTGAAGGCCCACTGCGTGCCGAAGCCGAGGCACGCCGTCGCGATGCCGACGGCACCGAGCGCCGTCGCGAAGATGAGCTCCGGGCTGCGTCGCCGCCACAGCGCCCACGGCACGAGCAGCAGCGCGGGTCCGAGCAGGAGCACGAGGCGTAGCGGAGAGCCGACGAACGCGCGCAGCGGGTAGAAGTCGTGCCCCTGGTGGAGCGCGAAGACGTACGTCCAGAACCAGCCGTCGGTGCTGCGGTTGGCCAGATACAGCGCAGGCAGGCCGACGAGCGCGAGCGTCACACCCCACAGCAGCGCAGCGCGCCACGACACGATGAGAAGCACGAGGCCGAGACCGACCATGAACGGGGACGCCGTCTGCTTGGTGAAGAACGCGAGCACGAGCAGCAGGGCGGAGACCACCAGCGCGACAGGACGCCTGCGACCCCAGAAGCCGCACAGGAGGCCCGCGGTGACTAGAAACAAGAACAGCGTGTCGGGACGCGCGAGGTCGTACCACGCGCCGGTCGGCACGAAGGCGGCTGCCATCATCGCGGGCGCCACGAGCGCCATCGCGCGCGAGCCGCCGGCGCGCCGCCCGTAGACGTAGGACAGGAGCAGCGCGCCTGCGAGGCTCACGAGCGAGACGGCGCGGCCCAGCAGATAGCCGATGCCCGAGACGCCTCCGAGCTTCGCGAGGAGCCATGGATAGAACGGAGTGTAGAGGAACGGGATGAAGTCCACCGACGGCGGGCCGTACAGCGGCTGCCCGCGCGCGATGCGCAGCGCGTGGCAGAGCATGCCGCCTTCCATCCACTCGAGGTCGTACGGGTACGCGGCACGCCGCGCGAGCGCATACATCATCGACGCGAGTACCAGCGCGCACAGCGTGGTCACGATCGCGCGGACGCTCTTCATCGCGCCACCTGCAGCGTGGCCACGTTCACGGCGTCGGCGACGCTGTGGGCGCCCACGGCATGTGCGCGCTGGCCGCGGCGGTACAGGCCGAGCTCGACGCGCGCCGGGCCGGGCGGCCAGTCGGCGGGGAACGCGACGGCGATGGGGTCGCGGAGGTACGTGCCCGCCTTCTGCTGCTGCAGCGGCGCAAGGCTCTCGAGCGGCACGTGGTCGAGATTGAGGATGCGTCCGCCCGGCCCGGTGACGTGCGTGAACAGCAGCCAGCCGTCCGGGATGGCGCTGTCGATCTGCAGGTGCACGGTGACGACGGACGTGTCGTTCGGGTGGACGTTCGGGTGCTCGACATCGACGCCCACGACGTGCGCGTACTCACCGAGCGCATCGCCGAGCGGCTGCGACGGAACCCTCGGCACGCGGGCGTCACGGAGGCGAGTCGCGAAGTCGCGTGGGATTGCGATCTCGTCCGTGACGGCACCGAGCCGCGCCAGCAATGTGTCCTCGAGCGGCAGGCCGAGCCCGGCGAGATCGTGCTCCTCGGGCAGGTCCTTGCCGAGGTCGTAGAGCTCCGTGGTGTCCTCCGGCACGAGGTTGCGGACGAGGTGCGCGCCCCGGGTCACGATGGCCTGCTTCGACGTGGGGCCCTCGTACCAGACCTCCTGGTAGATGGCGCGCGAATCCGCATTTTTATCGTCGCCGAGCATCGCCGCGAGCAGGCTCTCGCCGAGGAGCTGCGGCTCGTCGGACGGCGCGCGACGCAGCACGTTCATGAGCGTGGGGATGAGGTCGACGTGGCCGATCGGCGTCATCACGACGCGCGGCTGCAGCCCCGGCACGTGCATGAGGACGGGCACCTTCGTCTCGGTGCGATACAGGTGATAGCCGTGGCGCTTCGACTGCGGGATGCCGTGCTCGCCGAAGCCATCGCCGTGGTCGGACGTGACGATGACGATGGTCCTGTCCCACAGCCCGAGCGCGCG
>JAYTLP010000178.1:0-4502 GCA_043729375.1 Myxococcales bacterium | reverse complement strand
CCGGCGCCCCGATCCGGCCGCAGCCTACGACCGCGACGAAGAACGCGAGGTACAGGTCCGTGAACGGTCACGCCTGACCGCGCAGACCGAAGCTCGGCTCCACGAAGGTGGGGTGGAGGAGGAGGCCAGAGAGCGAGCCGATGCTGGAGAGCGCCCGGAGGCAGTGCGGCGAGCGCGTCGCCTCGGCGAGCTGCGCCCAGCACGAGGTACGGCACGCCTACCGTGACGAAAAGCAGTGCGAGGATCCCGAGGATCGGCGAAGTCGAGGCGTCGCCCTCCGCGTGGCGCGGAACGAGCGGGCTCTCCCAGGGACATGTTGCGAGCAACATCACGAACGGCGACGCGCCGACGAGTGCCGCGTTCAGCTGGGCCTGTCGTCATGGCCACCGAGGAGAAGGGCATGGAAGAACAGCACGCACGGTGTCCACACGGCGGGCGTGCCGCCGAACGCCGGCAGAAACACGCGCGCGACGAGCGGCTGGATCTAGAAGAGCAGGAACGCGGAGACGAGCATGGTGAGCGAGAAGAGCCAGAGCGCGGCCGGCTCAGCCCGCACTGTGCGCTCGACGGTGGTCGACCATCACGCAGCGGTCTTGCACCACGTCGATGCCGGCCTCGGAAAGCTTGCGCGCGGCCTCCGCGTGCGAGATGCCCTGCTGCATCCACACTGCCTTCGGGCGAAGCGCCAGCAGCGCCTCGACGTGCGTGGGCAGGTCGGCACTGCGACGGAACACGATGACCGCGTCGACGGGGCCGACCTTGGTGAGATCGCGTACGACCGGCTGTCCGAGGATGGTCGTGACCTCCGGGTAGTACACCGGCACGGGCACGACCTCGACGCCTGCGTCGACGAGGTACCGAGAGACGTAGTAAGCGGGCTGATCCGACTGCGCGTCCGTCTTGATGCCGAGCACTGCCACGCGCCTGAGCGCCCCTGCTAGAGCGACTATCGCGGCATCTTCGGTGACGAGGTGAACGCTGGTGTTGGACACGGCGATACAGCGTAGGAGATCCATCCGATGTTTGCTACCGACGCCGCCTCTCGTTAGCCTCGCGAGCGTGCAGAGGGCCTCGTCACCGGTGAAGTTCAACTACGGCGGGCGCGGCATCTTCCGACCGGACGAGGCGGACGACCGTGGCCTCGTCATCGTCGGTGGATCGCTGACGACGGAGCTCATCGTCGAGGCGTACAGCTCCGGCGTGTTCCCCTGGTCGTCGGATCCCTTGGTGAGCTGGTGGTCACCCGACCCGCGCGCGGTCTTCGACCTCCGGACGTTCAAGTCGCACCGGAGCGTGCAGAAGCGCGCGCGGCAGGCGGGCTGGACGTACACGGTGAACCGCGCCTTCGCCGCCGTGATGACCGCGTGTGCCGAGGCCACGCAGGCGCGGCCCGAGACGTGGATCTCGCCCGACTTCGTGGCCGCGTACACGAGGCTCAACGAGCTCGGCGCCGCGCACTCCATCGAGGTGTGGGAAGGCACGACGCTCGTCGGCGGGCTCTACGGCGTGCAGCTCGGTGGATTCTTCGGTGGAGAGTCGATGTTCCACCGTCGCTCGGATGCCTCGAAAGCCGCGGTCGCGTTCCTCGTCGAGCGCTGTCGTGACGCGGGCATCGTGCTGCTCGACGCGCAGGTGCCGAACCCCCACCTCGAGAGCATCGGCGCCGTCGAGATCGAGCGCGACGAGTACCTCGATCGCCTCGAACGAGCGCTGGACGTGCCGGCTGCCTCCATCGGTGCGTGAGGGACGCGGCGCTTCTGCGCTACAGTCCGAGCCATGCGAACTCTCCTCGTTGCAGGTCTGCTGGCGCTGGCACCGCTGCAGTCGCACGCAGCCAAGACTGCCGTCGGCTCGTCGGTGAAGCAGTGGACTCTCTCCAACCAGCTCCACGTCGTGTACGTCCCCGACGCCAAGGCGCCGGTGGTCACGGTGCAGCTTTTCTATCACGCGGGCGGCAAGGACGAGCCTGCCGACAAGCGCGGTATCGCGCACATGTTCGAGCACATGATGTTCAAGGGCTCGAGGCACGTGCGGCCGGAGGAGCACGCGCGCTTCATCGACGCGGTCGGAGGCAACGAGAACGCGTTCACCGAGGACGACGTCACGGCCTACCACGACACGATCCCCCCGTCGGCGCTGGAGTTCACGCTGAAGCTCGAGGCGGAGCGCATGCGGGGGCTCGAGCTCACGCAGAAGACCATCGACTCGGAGCGCCAGGTCGTCATCGAGGAGCTGCGCGTCGGCCTGGAGAACAACCCCATCTCGAAGGCGCTCGACGCGGTGATGCATCTCGCGTTCAAGGTGCACCCGTACCGCCAGGAGGCCATCGGCGAGAAAAAGATGCTGGAGACGGTCACGCTCGCCGACTGTCACAGGTTTTACGACACGTACTACCAGCCGAACAATGCGACGCTCGTCATCGCGGGGGACGTCGACGAGGCCAGCGTGAAGAGGCTCGTGGACGCGAGCTTCGGCGCGATCCCCGCGGGTCAGACGCCACCACGCCCGTCGAAGGCGCTCGTCGAGCCTCCGCAGGCCGAGCTGCGCGAGACAACGCTCATCATTCCGGTCCAGCTTCCGGTGATCATCGGCGCCTACCACATCCCCGCTGCCGACAGCGCCGACATCGTTCCGCTGGAGGTGCTGCAACGCGTCCTGTCGGGCGGAGAGTCGTCGCGTCTCTACGCGCGGCTCGTGCGCAAGGATCACACGGCGGTGTTTGCAGGCGGCCAGCTCGCCGCGCACGAGGAGCCGGGCGTGTTCCTCACGTTCGCCGCCTTCTTGCCGGGCGGGGATCCGAAGGCCGTTCGCGCTGCGCTCGAGGACGAGGTGGCGCAGATGGCCCAGCGCGCCGTGCTGCCAAAGGAACTCACCAAGGCGAAGAACCAGCTCGCGAGCGAGGCCGCGCGCCGTCGTGAGCGCGTCGCCGACCTCGCCACCCAGATCGGTCTCGACGGCATCGTCGCGAAGGATCCACTGCGCAGCTACTCGGTGATGGCGAGGTACGACGCGGTCACGGCAAAGGACGTGCAACGCGTCGCCAAGAAGTACCTCGTCCCCACCAACCAGAGCGTCGTCGTGCTGCAGCCCCCCGCACCCGCCGGCACGGTCGGAGGTGCCCGATGAACCGTCGACTCCTCGTTGCATCCCTCCTCCTCGGCTCGTCAGCGCTGGGCCAGCCGCGGCCCGTCGAGCAGAAGCCACCGGCGACGAACATCATCGCGCCGAAGCCCGTCTCCACGGCAGACGATCCCTGGTCTGGTCGCGGCGACCTGTTCGCCGCCCCGACCATGCACGCGAGCACGAAGGTGGAGCTCGGTGACGTCCAGCGCTTCTCGCTGCCGAACGGTCTGCGCGTCATCGCGGTGCCGCGACATGCAGCGCCGGTCATCGACATCACCGTTGCCGTCGCGATCGACGAGACGGCCGAGCCCCTCGACAAGTCGGGCATCACGAGCTTCGTCTCTGCGATGCTGCACAAGGGCACGACCCGGCGGACGTCGGACCAGATCGCCGAGCTCGTCGACGGTGCAGGCGCCGAGCTCGAAGCGAGCGCGTCGGAGTCGGGGGCGCTCGTCTCCTGCCGCGGGCGCTCGCGCGACCTCGCGCTGTGTCTCGACGTGTCGAGCGACGTGCTGCTGAGACCGTCTTTCCCCGCGAAGGAGATGGACGAGATCCGCAGCCAGCTCATCGCCAGTGTCGAGCAGGCGCGCGACACACCCTCGGAGCTCGCGCGACAGCACGCGCAGAACCTCTACTTCGGAGACGATGACCCGCGCGGTCGCCCGCTGTCGACGCGCACCGTCAAGAACATCGACCACGACTCGCTCGTGGCGTTCTACCGGACGTGGTTCGTCCCCAACCACGCAGTCCTCGCGGTCTCCGGCGACTTCGACCCGAAGACGATCCGCGCGCAGCTCGTCAGGGCGTTTGGCGGCTGGAAGACGGCCGAGACCCCGAAGATGCAGCCCCGGGCGCTGCCCCCCGCGGGGCCGATGAAGATCCGCCTCGTCGACAAGCCGGATGCGACCCAGGCACAGATCGTGCTCGTGGGTCCGGGCATCCGCCACGCCGATCCGTCGCTGTGCGCGGTCCGGCTCATGAACTACACGCTGGGCGAAGGCGCGTTCTCGTCGCGCCTCATGAAGGTCGTGCGCTCCGAGAATGCGAAGACGTACGGCGCGTCGACTCACTTCGCCACGCACCGCGAGCCCGGCGCCTTCGAGGCCACCACGTTCACGCGTGAGCCGGAGACGCCGAGCACCATCAAGCTCGTGCTCGGCGAGATCGACAAGATGAAGCGAGGTGGGCCCACCGCGGCCGAGCTCGGTGCAGCAAAGGCCAACCTCATCGGCGGTTACGGGCTGCACTTCGAGACGGCGTCGGACGTCGCGCGCCAGCTGGTGGTCGCGGCAGAGGACGAGCTGCCGGCGGAATTCGCGCAGACCTATCCCGCGTGCCTCGACAAGGTGACGCTGGCCGACGCCGCGCAGGCAGCGAGC
>JAYTLP010000177.1:0-6614 GCA_043729375.1 Myxococcales bacterium | reverse complement strand
GCACGAACTTGGTCGCCGCTCGAGCATGCATCCCCAGCTCGTTCACGATCTCCAGCCGTGCCTCGGCCCTCGTCTCACTGTCGTCGCTCATGACTCCCTGTCGTCGTTCCGATCGTGGTCCTGGCCGGTACAGATGTGAATGCTCTTTTGCCCCGTCGCTGCCAGCTCCTGCGCGAGCTCGGCGGCGTGGCGATCGCGATCCACCGTCGCCAGCTTGAACAGCATCGGCAAGTTCACGCCTGTGAGCACGACGGTGTGGCCGTGCCGCTTCGAGCACAGGTTGAAGGGCGTGGAGCCCTCGAGGTCGACGAGGAAAAGCGTCTCCTCGCAGCCGAGCGCGTCACACGCAGCCTCGATGTGGCTCTTCGTGGTGTCGCGACTCTCGCCGACCGGCACCGTCACGATGCTGGCGCCGAGCGAGCCCACCATCTTTTCGGCGGTCTGGACCATGGCCATGCCCGACTCACCATGAGAAACGACGACGACTCCGGTTCGCATGGTCACTCCCGCCCCCGGCGCTCGAGGTCTCTGTGCCGTACGGAAAACCCGCGTCCGCCGCGCAGGCGCTGCTGCAGCTCGAGGACGACGGCGACAGACCGGTGGCGCCCGCCGGTGCACCCGACAGCAATTGTAAGGTAGGCCTTTCCTTCCTCTTCGGCCAGCGGGATGACCTCGTCGAGCAAAGACGCGATCTTGTCGATGAGCTTCTTCGCAACGGGCTTTTCGAACACGAAGGCCGCTACCGCGGCGTCTTCCCCGGTGCCCGCCGAGAGCTCTTCCACGAAATACGGGTTCGGCAGCGAGCGCACGTCGAACACGAAGTCGGCCTCGAGCGGGAGCCCGTGCCGGAATCCGAAGCTGAGCAGCGTCACCGCGAGCTTCTCGGCCGACCGCCGGTAACGCTCCTGAATGACACCTTTCAGCTGGTGGACGTTGAGGTTGCCGGTGTCCACGAGCGCGATCGCGTCCTCGCGCAGCGGCCGCAGGATCTCGCGCTCGCGCCGGATGCCGTTGCGCAGATCGTCGCCGGAGAGAGGATGGCGGCGGCGCGTCTCCGAGAAGCGCCGCACGAGCACCTCGTCGGACGCGTCGAGGAAGAGCACCTCGATGATGTGCCCTTCCGCGCGCAGCCGATCGAACTCCGCGCGATGCTCGGGTAAAAAAGCGCCCGCGCGCGCGTCGACGACGATGGCCGCATGCACCGCGTCGTCACCGTCACCGCGCTGCGCGAGGTGCTCGACGAACGAAGGCAGCAGCGGCACCGGCAGGTTGTCGACGCAGTAGAAGTCGAGATCCTCGAGCGCACGCAGCGCGGTCGACTTCCCTGCGCCCGACACTCCCGTGACGACGACGACGCGAACCGGCTTCATCGACTCACTCCACCTCGCTCGATGTCGGGGGACCTTCCCCGACCCCCTCTGCCGGGGAGCACAGCTCGTCGGAGCCTTGTCCCCACACCGCGCGTCCCTCTCGCGGCTTCGCGCTTGCCTTTCATCACTCCACCTCGTCGAACGGGACCGCGCGATCCGGGCGTGCCGTCAGCAGCGCCCGGTCGAGCCTCTCCTGGAACTCGCGTGCGGAGTGCTTGCCCTGGAACTTCAGCAGGAGGTTGCGCGCGGCGACCTCGATGATGGAGCCGATGTTGCGGCCGGGCCGGATGGGCACCCGCATCATGGGGAGCTGCACGTCGAGGATGGTGTGGAGCTGCTCCTCGACGCCGAGGCGGTCGTATTCCTCCTCGTCGTTCCAGTCGACGAGCTCGACGACGATCTCGATCTTCTTCTGGTCGCGCACCGCCGAGATGCCGAAGAGGTCCTTGATGTTGATGATCCCGAGGCCGCGGATCTCCATGTGGTGCTTGATGATCTCGGAGCCGGAGCCGTAAATCATGTCGGGCGGGCGCTTGTGGATCTCGACGATGTCATCGGCGACGAGGCGATGCCCACGGAGCACCAGCTCGAGCGCAGCCTCGCTCTTGCCGATGCCCGACTTGCCGAACAGCAGGATGCCGACGCCGAGCACGTCGATGAGCACGCCGTGCACGCTCGTCGTGGGGGACAGGCGATGCTCGAGGAACTTGGTGACCCGGTTGATGAACACCGACGAGATGAGCGGTGTGGTGTAGACGGGCACCTGGTGCTTCTCGGCGTGGACGACGAGCGCCTCGGGCACCTTGAGGCCGCGCGTGATGACGATGACGCACGGCTCGAGCGCGCACAGCGCCGCGATTCCGCGCTCGCGTGCATCCTCGGGGATCGACTCGAGGTACGAGATCTCGGTGAGCCCGAGTACCTGGACGCGCTCGCAGTTGACGTGCGCCGTGTAGCCCGTGAGCGCGAGCGACGGCTTCTGGATGCGCGAGCCCGAGATGCGACGGTGCAGGCCGCCGCCGCCCGCGACGAGCTCTAGCTGAAACCCCGCCTCCCTGGCGTCGACGAGGCTCTGGACTCTCAGGCTCGGCATGACTCGCTCAGTTGCACGTGTACGTCTCGAAATCGCCGGCCACCTTGCCGGTCGGAAATTCGAGATCGAAGGAGCCCTTGGCTGGCTTCACACCCGTGGGATCCACGTAGGTCAGCATCATCGAGCCGCCGGTTGCGTACGTCCGCTGCGGGACGTCGTTGTGCGACGCGAAGTGCTCGAAGGACGCGATGCCGGGGCCCGCGGGACCGACCTCGCAGTTCGGCGCGGTCACGGCGAACTTCATCGCCGGATTCGTCTGCACACCGTTGACGAACACGAGCGAGAGCTCGTTGTGCTCGAGCTGGGAGTCGCGCGCGCCGCCGTCGGCGTCGATGCCCACGCTCGGCCCGCAGATGGGGTGATAGTCGACGAGCACGACCTTCAGCTGACCGGCGGCCGCTGCCTGACAGTACCCATGTCCGTCGGTGCTGACGTAGCCCGTGTCGGCCACCGAGAGTGTGTAGCCCGCCACCTTGTAACTCTTGCCACCGCTGCAGGCGCCGAGCATCGATGCCGCGGCAATTAGAAGTCGCTTCATGAGGTCTTCTCCGGAAAATTCATCAGTGCTTCGCGTCCTCGTCGACGATCGTCTGGTACAGCGCGGCCGCGTCGGGTGCAGCGAGGAGCCTCTCGCGAAAGCCGGGGTCGCGGAAGAGCCGGCTGATGCGCGCGAGCGCCTTCAGGTGCACGCCGGTCGAGTTCTCCGGGGCGACCAGCACGAAGAAGAGCTTCGTGGGCTTGCCGTCCATCGAGTCGAAGTCCACGCCCTCCGGCTTGCGACCGATGAACGCGACCAGGCTCGCGATGTTCGGCATCTTGGCGTGCGGGATCGCGATGCCCTGGTCGATGCCGGTCGACGCGAGCTTTTCGCGGTCGCCGAGCGCCTTCGCCAGACTGTCGCGCTCGAGGCCCGCGACTCCGTCGGCGAGGAGCCTGGCCAGCTCCTCGATGATGCCGGGCTTGTCGCTGGCCGACAGGTGGGCCGCGACGAGCTCCGGCCTGACGAAGTCGACAATCTTCATGCGCGCGTCATCGGGAGAGGGGCAGCTCAGGCGTGGGCGACGTTGCCGGTCTCGATGAGCCCGTACGTACCGTCGGCGCGACGATACACGACGTTGACGTCGTGCGTTGAGGCGTTCGAGAAGACGAGGAAGTCGTTGCTGCGCAGGTTCATCTGCATGACCGCCTCTTCCGGCGTCATGGGTTGCGCCACGAAGCGCGTCTCGCGGATGATCTTGACCTCGGGCTGCGGCTGCGGCTCGACGCGCTGTTCGTTCTTGTCGTTCCGTTCGGGCGCCTCCTCCAGCGACATGACCTTGTGGCTCATCTCGCGCTGGCCGTGGATGGAGTGCTGACCCTTGTGGCTGCGGATCTTCTCCTTGTAGCGGCGGACCTGACGCTCGATCTTGGCCATCACCAGGTCGATGGACGAGTACATGTCCTCGGTCGTCTCTTCGCCGGCGATGACGAGACCGTTGTGCAGGGTGATGACGACCTCGGCGAGGTGGTTGTACCCGCGCTCGCAGTCGAGCACGACGTGGGCCTTGATCGGGTCCGGGAAGTACTTGCGGACGCGATCGATCTTGTCCCGCGCGTAGTCCTTCAGCGCATCGGTCGCGTCCATGTGTCGGAACGTCACGGACATCTGCATGTTGGCTCTCCTTCGGAACTACGAGGCTGGTGAGAACTAGAAAAGCTGCTTGCGCTTGGACGACGACAGGATCCCGAGCTGCTCGCGGTACTTCGCAACGGTGCGGCGCGCGATGTCGATGGTGTCGTCACGTAGCAGCTCGACGATTTTCTGGTCGGACAGCGGGTGCTTGGCGTCTTCCTTGTCGATGAGGCGCTGGATCTTGCTCTTCACGGCCTCGGCCGCGAGCTTGTCGTCGTCGTTGGTCTTGCGTATGCCGGAGTCGAAGAAGAACTTCAGCTCGTAGATGCCCTGCGGCGTGTGCACGTACTTCGCGGTGGTGACGCGCGAGATGGTGGACTCGTGCATGCCGATGTCTTCGGCCACCTCGCGCAGCACGAGCGGCTTGAGGTAATCGATGCCCTTCTCGAAGAACTCGCGCTGGAACTTGATGATGCTCTCGGTCACTTTGATTATGGTGCGCTGACGCTGCTGGATCGAGCGGATGAGCCACTGCGCAGAGCGCAGCTTCTCCTGCACGTACTCTCGGGCCTTCGCGCCGCCGGTGAGCGCGCTCTTGTAGAAGTTGGAGATCTTGAGCTTCGGCAGCCCGTCGTCGTTGGGAACCACGAAGAACTTGTCGCCGATCTTGTGGATGTACACGTCGGGCGTGATGTAGACAGGATCTTCCGTCGTGTACTCGCGGCCCGGCCGCGGATCGAGCGACATCACGACCTTGGCAGCCTCGTAGATTTCTTCGAGGTCGACCTTCAGGTCCTTCGCGATGGCCTGATAGTTTCGCTTCTCGAGGTTGCCGAGATGGTCGGTGATCATGCGTACCAGGATCTCGTCGTCCGCACCGAGGTGGCGGGCCTGGATGAGCAGCGACTCCGACAGCGAGCGTGCGCAGATGCCGATGGGGTCGAATGTCTGGATGCGCTGCAGCACCTGCTCGGCGAGTGCGAGCGGCACCTGCGCCTCCTCGGCGATGTGCTCGAGTGGCGGCTCCTTGAGGAATCCGTCCTGGTCGAGGTTGCCGATGATGAGCATGCCGATGTTCTCTTCGAGCGGCGGCATCTTGTTCATCTTGAGCTGCCACACGAGGTGCTCGTCGAGCGAGGTGCGCTTCGTGAGCGTCGACTCGAGTGTCGGCAGCTCGTCGTTGGACGCCTTGTACGAAGGGGCCGTCGGACCGTTCTGCGAGTAGTCCTGGAGGTAGCTGTCCCAGTCGATCTCGTTGGCGGCCTGGCTCTCGCCGCCGGCCTCGCCCGTGACCTCGGAGACCTGGTCGCGCGCCTCGACCGACTGCGTGGCGAGCTCCGTTTCGCCCTGGAGCTGCGACTCCTCCTTTGCTATGGCGTCGTCGCGCGACATCTCCGACTGCGTGTCGATGTCGTCCTCGAGGACGGGGTTCTCCATCATCTCGTCGCGCACGAGGTCGACCAGCTCCATGCGGGAGAGCTGGAGCAGCTTGATGGCCTGCTGCAGCTGCGGGGTCATCACGAGCTGCTGGCTCAGCTTGTGGACCTGCTTTATCTCCATCGCCATGCGGACTTCCTTTCGGAGCTCGGTACACAGCCGCGTCGAACCGTTTGCAACCTGATTTTTCGGTGGCCGTGAGTGGTTAAGATGCGGGAACCACACCGATCGATTGACGTCGATCGCGCCCGCGCCCAACCGTACCAAGCTGTCCGCACGTTTGTAAAGGCGCTGGAACGGAACTTGCGGGTGAGAGGGGTTTTCAGCCGCTCGCAGCGTGTGCTTACAGGATCTTGACTGCCTGATGGGCGCCCGTGGGCGTGCCCGCCGGCTCGTCGGGCGACCGCGGCCACGAGAACGAGAACGCCGCGCCGCCGTCCTCGCCCTGTTCGACGCGCACGCTGCCGCCCTGCGACTCGACCACGCGCTTGACGACCGAAAGGCCGATGCCGTCGCCGCGCCCCGGCTCACCGAGGGTCTGGAACAGCGCCCACACGCGCTCGCGGTGCTCGAGAGGAACGCCGCGGCCGCTGTCCGACACCGTGAAGCGATAGAACGCACCCTCGGTGACCGCCGACACGTGGACGTGCACGTCCGGCCGACCCGCATGCTTGACCGCATTGCCGATGAGGTTGAGCAGCACCTGCTGGAGCGCCACGTACGGCGTCCTGAGCACGGGCAGGTCGTCGGCGGTGGTGACCCGGACGCCGTCGGGGGGTGACAGCAGGTCGACAACGACGTCGACGAGGTCGTGCACGTCGACCTCCTGGACGTGCGCCTCCGGGCTCGCGGTGCGCGAGTAGCGCAGCACGCCGTCGATGAGCGCGTCCATGCGCGCGACGCGTCCGCGCAGCAGCTCGAGGTGCTCGCGGCTCTCGGGAGTGAGTCGGTCGCCGAGATCGTCCTCGATCCACTGGGCGAGGTTGCCGATGCCGCGCAGCGGCGTCTTCAGATCGTGCGACGCGACGTACGCGAAGCGATCGAGCTCCTTGTTCGAGCGCTCGAGCTTGCCGATGAGCGCGTCCCGCTCGATCGACGCCTG
>JAYTLP010000176.1:0-4231 GCA_043729375.1 Myxococcales bacterium | reverse complement strand
GCGCCGGATGTGCGCGCGCGCCTGCACCTCGCCTTCGCGCGCCGCACCGCGCAGGGGCCGCGCTTCCGGCCGGGCGCCGACGATCACCGCCTCGCAGAGCACCTGCTATCCGCCGGAGAGACCCAGGAGGCCGGACGGGCGCTCATCGGGGCTGCGATCTTCGCACGCGATCACGCGTCGAACGCCGACGCCTTTGCGCTGCTCACGCGCTCGCTCACGCTGCTCCCCGCGGATGCCCACACGGATCGCTACCGCGTACACGCCGAGCGCGAACAGGTGCTTCGCGGCTGGGGCAAGCGCCCCGCGCAGCTGCGCGAGGTGCACGCCATGCGGCGCGCCGCGCTGGCCGCTCGTGATGCCGCGGGAGAGGTCGAGGCTCTCTGCCGTCTCGCCTTGCTCTACCTCGACGTGGGTCGCCACGCTGCTGCGCAGCGCGAGGTCGATCGCGCGCTCGCTCGTGCCCGGGAGACGAACGACGCAACAGGCCAGTCGGAAGCGCTGCGGCTGTCCGCATCGTTGCAGCTCGCGCTCGGTCGCAACGTCGCCGCACTCGACCTCGCGCGCCAGGCGCTCGCGGCGCTGGACCCGGGTCCGCACCGCGCGACGATCGCTCCTGATCGCGCGGGCCTGCTCGGGCGCGCGCAGGCGTTGCAGATCGTCGGCGACATCCACGTGCTGATGGGGCGCCTGCGCGAGGCCGTGTCGACGCATGCGGAGGCGCTCGTCATCTACCGACGACTCGGCACGCGGCGGCTCGAGGCGCAGACGCTGTCCTCGATGGGCTGGATGCTGGTCGGGCTCGGCGAGTACGAGGAGGCGCTCGTGCAGTACAAGCGCTCGTTGCGGCTCGCGCAGGAGCTCGGGGACCGCACGGGTATCGGCGGCAAGCTCGCGAGCATCGGCCAGGCCTATGCCGACCTCGGCGATCTCGCGCGCGCGCACCGCTACCTCGAGAAGTCTCTCGAGCTCCACACGGCGCTCGGCGATCAGGCCGGGCTCTGCGACGCGCGCATCTCGCTGTCGCAGGTGCTGCTGAAGGAGGGTCGTCACGACGAGGCCATCGTCGGGCTCGAGAGCGGGCTCGAGCTGTCGGTGCGTACGCGCGGCCGGTACCAGGAGATTCGCGCGCTCATCTACCTCGCCTTCGCGCACATCGAGCGCGGCGATCCGGCCGAACGTTCGCTCGAGCTCGCTCGCAAGGCGCTCGCGCTCGCGAGAGAAGGCGAGATCGCGAACGGTGAGGTCTACGGACTGTGCGCGGAGTCGGTGGCGCTCCATCGCCTCGGGCGCCTTGCAGAAGCCACCGTCTCCGCGGAGGCGGCCGTCGCGCTCATCGACGCCGGCCGCGACGTCGACAGTCCCGAGGAGATCTTCTTCCACCTCTCCGTCATCGCGGCGGAGTCGGGTGCAACCGCGCGAGCCGCCGAGTCCCTCACTCGCGCCGTCGCCGAGGTGAAGAAGAAGGCCCGCCGGATCCGCGACGAGGGGTGGCGCGAGCGCTACCTCGCCTCGACCCCCGCTGCGACGATCCTATCGAGGGCGCGGTGAGCACACCCGGGTCACACTAGGCGTGCACCCGTGAACAATCATCCCAGCTCGCGCGTAGCACGACTCTTGGAGGTCACTACCATGGTTCCGTCTCGCTCTCTCCGCGCACGAATCTTCTGCACCGCACTCCTCGCGTCGACGCTCCCGGTCCTCGGCTGCGGGCCCGAGTTCGCCGTGGTTCCGCAGCACGGCGCGAACCACGAGACGGTGTCGGCCGCAGGGGTTCTCATCACCGCGTTCGCCGATCAGTGGGCGGGACAGCCCGAGGACCTCGCCAACTCCGTGACGCCCATCGCGGTGGATATCTACAACGGCACGCAGACGGAGATTCGCGTCTCGCTCGAGGACTTCCAGCTCGTCAACGACCAGGGGCAGCGCGTCCCCGCGCTCAACGCGTTCGAGCAGCCCATCGCGGCGCTCGAGGCCGAGCCCGCGACGACGTTGGGCGCATCGCTCGAGCTGCAGGCCGGCCCGCTCCTCGCCGGGCCGCTGACCGGTCCTGCCGGAAACATTTTTTCGTCGGAGGCGCGCGGTGGCGGAGGCCACGGGGGCGGGGGCGGTGGTCGTGGCTTCTCCGTCGGCGGCGGTCGCGGCTTCTCCGGCGGCGGCGGTCGCGGCTTCTCCGGCGGCGGCGCCCACTTCGGCGGCGGTGGTCACTACGGCGGCGGCGGCCACTACGGCGGTGGCTATCGCGGCATCGGCGCGCGCAGCCGCTGGACCGGAGGTCATCGAGGCGGGTGGGGCGGCGGCTGGGGCGGCGGCCCGCGCTGGGGCCTCGGATTCCACCCGTACGGCGGGCTGAGCTGGTGGTACGGCTCGGGGCTAGGCTACTGGGGCGGGCCATGGGCGTACGGACCGGGGTACGACATGTGGGTCATCGGCTGGGACCGCGTCGGCTACTCGCCGAGCCCCGACGTCATCGAGTACGCGCTTCCCGAGGGCGTGCTCGCGCCAGGTGCCCACATCAACGGCTTCGTCTACTTTCAGCGCGCCACGGGCACCGGCTCGCCGACGCTCACGCTCACTTGGCGGCCGCAGGACGTCCACTCGGGCGCGCCCGTAGGCGAGGCCCACGTCCAGCTCGACGTGGTCAAGCTCTAGCGGCCTGCTTGTCGGACGGGTTGCATCTGGTACGATCACATGGTTGTGGCCTTCCATCTCCCGACCGCGCTCGAGGCCGTCAAGCGCCGAGCTGAAAGCCGCGACCGCGCGCGCAACGGAGTGGGTCCCACGCTCGTGGTCCTCACCCACGACAACCCCGACCCCGACTCGCTGGCCGCCGCGCTCGGCCTGCGCCACATCTTCGAGGCGCAGGGCATCAAGACCGTGATGGCGCTCGGCGGTATCATCGGCCGCGCCGAGAACCGCGCGATGGTCCGCGAGCTCAAGCTGGAGCTCGTGCCCTTCGAGCGCATCGATCGCGGCGCAACGCCCGAACAGTGCCCGCTGTTCGCGCTCGTCGACACGCAGCCCGGCACGGGCAACAACTCGCTGCCGCCCGAGATCTCCTGCGACATCGTCGTCGACCATCACCCCGCGCGCGCCGAGCCCGGCGATGCGGTGTGGTGGGATGTCCGCGAGAATGCCGGCGCGACCGCCACGCTCGTGTACGGCTATCTGCGCGAGCTCGGCCTCCCCATCGATTCAACGCTTGCCACCGCTTTCCTCTACGCGCTCAAGAGCGAGACCCGCGACCTCACGCGCGAGGCCGGCGAGGCCGAGCGACAGGCGTTCGTCGAGCTCTTCCCGATGGCCGACCTCCATCGCCTCCAGGCCATCACTGCGCCAAAGCTCGGGCGCGAGCACTTCGTGGCCGTCGATCGCGCGCTCCGCAACGCCATCTGCTGGGGCGAGCTCGTCGCGGTGAACCTCGGCCGGCTCGACTTCCCCGACCTCGTCGCCGAGGTGGCCGATCTGCTCTTGCCCTACGAGCGCGCCCACTGGGTCGTGTGCATCGGGCAGCACGAGGGCCACGTGTACATGTCCGTGCGCACGGACCGTGAGAACGCCAGAGCCGGCTCGCTCATCCGCCGCGTCGTCGGGGACGAGGGTGCAGCCGGCGGCCACGGCATGATCGCCGGCGGTCGCATGTTCGCCGAGGTCCACTCCGACGCGGAGCTGAAGGTCGTGTACGACAAGCTCGTCGCGCGATTCCTCGCCGACCTCGGCATCGACGGCGAGCCCTCACCGCTCGTGTGACGCCGCGACGGGGGCCGCCGCGAACGCTCGATGGTCGCTACTTCGTGGTACGCGGCAGGCTGTGGCGGCTGTCGGACCCGAGCCTGGGCGACGAGCGACGCGGGCAGCTCGTGAAGCAGCTCGTGTCTGCGCGTCGAGCCATCCGGAGCGCGGCCGGTAACGCGGACGCGCTCGCCGGCGCGCGGCTGCTGATCGACGCGGCAAAGCGCAAGCTCGGCGAGCGTGGCCCGGTGTGGTGGGACGACGACGCGCCGGACTACAACCGCAGGAGGGTCCGCACGACGCCGTACGCATGCTGGTTTGCGGAGCTGCCGGACGATGTGCGCGCTGCATCCGACGCCTGACGGCCGACGGCTCAGTTCGGCTTGTCGTTCACGTCGTCGTCGAGCGGCTCGTCGCCCCCTCGCACGAAGAGGTCGGCGAAGCCGCCACTCGACGGGTTGAGCACCGCGCGCTCGAGCGCCTCCACGCTGGCGGGCTTCGC
>JAYTLP010000175.1:0-11160 GCA_043729375.1 Myxococcales bacterium | reverse complement strand
CGCGCCTTCGCGATCTCGGGCGTCAGCTCGCCGCCGAACACGGGTACCGTCATGACGGTCTTGCCGTGCTTGTCCGCTGCAGCGACGATCTTGTCGAGCGCGGCAGCGATCTCCGGGTTGCCGAAGCCCTTGTCGGGCGGCAGGTGGTACGAGTGCGACAGATCGACGGGTCCGATGTCGTACATCTCGATTCCGGGCACCGACATGATCTCGTCGATGTTGTCGACGGCCTCCTTGTCCTCGATGATGGGGATGATCATCGCCTGATCGTTGGTCCACTCGATGAGGTCGGTCATCTTGCCCTGCGCGTACTTGTTCGCGCGGCTGACGGTGCACAGGCCGCGCGTGCCGCGGGGATGAAAGTACGCCGCATCGGTCGCGCGCTTGAGGTCGTCTGCGTTCACGACGTGCGGCACCTTGATGACCGGGGCGCCCGTGTTCATCGCGTCCGAGATGATGACGGGGTCGTTGTCCTTGAGCTTGATGATGGGGATGATGCCGGTGACCTCGGCCGCGCGGACCATGCTCTCGATGGTCTCGGGGTTGATGCTCAGCACCTCGGTGTCGACGATCACGAAGTCGAAGCCCGCGTACCCGATGATCTCCACCATGACCGGCGTCATCGTCGAGCACGTCATGCCGAGCACGAGCTGCTTCTTCTGGATCTTCTCGCGGAATGCTTTGAAGCGGGTCACGTCAGCCATTTTTTACCCTTCGGGGAGAGAACAATGCGTCGATGCCATCGCACGCGATGCGGGCCATGGCGCGACGCTCGTCGTCGAGCACGCCGGCGAGCGGATGCGCGATCTGGACGGTGCGGACGTCGGGCATGCCATAGGCGATCGCTTCGTTCCGGGCCAGGGTCTCGAAAGGCTCGGTGACGACGACGATCGCCGGCTTGCCCCGGCGCTCGAGAGAGATCGTGTCGTGGATACACCACGACGTGCAGGAGCCTCAATCACCGGAGGCGATGATCGTCACATCGACCTCCCGCGCGAGTGTATCGAGCGCCATGACGGATGCCGGCGTCGGTGGCGACTTCGTCTGCCGGACGACGCGCTTGAACTTGCCGTGTCGACGCTCGAGCTCGCTGACGATGTCGGCGAGCAGCAGCGTTGCGTTGGGCTTCTGGTTGTCGAGGATGCCGAGCGTCACACCCGACAGCGAGCGCGGCAGCGGGTTCTGCGCCTGCGGCTGCACCTCGGGGTGACGCACGGTGGGGATTCGCACGCGCATCAGCAGTCACACTCCGGGATGAGCGGCGGAGGCGCGCCCGTGGGCGTGTAGTCGATGAGCCGCGTGGCGGGACGGCCGAAGCCGAAGCTGGGCATGAACGAGGAGTGGCGGCCGGTGCCACCGGCGACGAAGACGAGGAAGTCGGTGGGCTGAGCGCCGATCGGGATGCCTCTGTCCGTCCACACCGACTTGTCGATGTCGTCTCGCGCGAGCAGCCAGTCGCGCATCTCGACGTTGAGCGAGGACGGCAGCACCCGCGCGTGCTCGCACAGCCACGCCTGCATCTTCTCGCGCGTCCAGCCTTCGCGTGACAGCAGCTTGGCGTGCTCCGGACCGAGCGCCACCGTCGGGTGGCCGCCGCGCGCCAGGTCGTTCGTGCCGAAGGTGGCCATGGTGCCGGCGAGCATCTGCAGGAACGACAGCGCGGTCTGCGAGGAGTGGTCGTTCACGTTGTGCGGGCCCTCGGCCTGGCACACCGTCACGACCGACTGCTCGGGCGCATAGCCGAGCGCGACGTGCAGCGGGGGGAACGGGCTCTCCTCCTGGTTCTCCGCGACGCAGAAGCCGAAGCGTGCCGGTGACCCCTGCGTGGTGAAGTCGGTCCGGCCCGGGCGACCGCCGCCGACGTTGCGCAGGATGAGGCGGATGGCACGCCCGATGGTGGCGTTTGCCTGCGTGCCCTCGCCCATGGCGTTGCCCGACAGGTTGAAGCCGAGCTCGTAGCGGATGGGCCCGCTCACGACGAGGAGCGGCGTCACCGGGTGCGTGGTGGCCTGCACCCCGAGGAGGTTGAAGCGCGGGTCGAGGAGCGCCTCGACGGCAGCGATGACGACGCAGAAGTACTCGGGGCGGCAGCCCGCCATGACGGCGTTGACCGCGAGCGCCTCGAGGGTCACCTCGCCCTGCTTCGGCGCCATGAGGCCGAGCACCTCGTGCGCGGGGCGCTTCTGCGAGCCGATCATCTGCGCGACCAGCTCGTCGGTGGGCGGGATGATGGGCAGGCCGTCGGTGTAGCCGCGACGGTAAAAAGCGTCCGACGCGCCGCGGGCATCGCGCGGCAGGTTTGTGAACGTGTCGTCCTCCAGCGGCTCACGCGAGTACGGCCCGTAGACGTGCACCTCGCCGGGCCCGCCGTCGGCCAGCGACGCAGCGACGGCGGCATCATCCGTCGTGTAGAGGACCAGGTACTCGCCGAGCGCTTTTTCGCGACCGTCGTAGAGGCGCGCCGTCGCGTCCTTGCGCGTGCGGACCTCGGCGACGTGAGCCTGCAGCGCCTCGAGCGACGACCCGCCATGGGGCACGAAGCGCATCACGGTGTGCGCGTGCGAGGAGACCACCTCCTCCCGCCCGGGCGCGAGCTGGTGATAGAGGCGCCGGGTGAAGGTGCGCGTGACCTTCAGCATGCGCGCGGTCCACGGCGAGCGGTTCACGCCGGTCTTCGCCTTGTACGCGTCCGCGTCGAGGCACGCGAGCGAGTCGAGGTCGTAGAGCGCGATGTAGCGCGGTGCCGTACGACGCTCGCCGCGGCGGCCCGTGCGAAACCCGGAGATGCCGAGCCGCTCGGGGATGTGCTCGGTGTCGTACCAGTCGTTGAACTCTTCCTCGAGCTCGGGCGGCACGTCGAGCTGCGCGAAGATGAGCCCGAACGCCGTCGCAGACCGGCTCACCGTCTTGGCGCGCGTCGTCGCGACGGCCTTCTTCGTCGCGCTGCGGGATGCGACCACGCGCGACGCCTGCTTCGGCGCTTTCGCCCTTGCGGGCGGCGCCTTGGCCACGGTCTTCCGTCGCCGCTCGGTCGTCATCACTCGATATCGTAAACGCGTGCAGACCTGGAATCAACGAAGGGGGGTGCCAGCGGGCAGTCCCGCGAGGCGAGTCCGCGCCTGCTGTTTGCAGATGCAACGACGCGGAAGCCGACCTTTGGCGCTGGCCTCGGTCCAGCTCGCAGGGTCACGCCCTCGCCGAAGTGTCGGCGCACGGTCATCGACGTCGCCGACGACCCTGCCGACGGACACATCAGGCAGTAACGGCCAGGTGCTCGTCTCTCGACCGGCATCCGACCGACCTTGCCCCGGCTTCGTGGACACCCAGCGAGAGGCCACGAGGACTCGAGGAGTGTTCATGAAAAAGCGGCAGCGTAGGAGCTTCACGGCCGAGTTCGAGGCGAAGGCAGTGCAGCTCGCAAGGTCGAGCGGCAAGTCGGTGACGGCGGTGGCGAGCGACCTCGACCTCACGGTGTCGTCGTCGAGAAACCGGGTAATGCAAGCCGAGGAGGAAGCAGGCAGCGGTGAAGCCGGCAGAGGGATTTTGTTTTGCTCTCGTCATGCGGCACCGTGACCTTCGTGCAGTTGCCCGGCGGTATGGTGTTGCGACGACCGGTTGATCGCATCGTGGCCTTCTTCGCCAGGGGAGAGTCGATGAGCTTCGCTATCGTCGACGGTAGAAGGCCAATCGCTCGTTACCGATGCTGTGCCGGGTGCTGCGTGTGTCGAAGAGCGAGTACTACGCGTGGAAGAAGCGCGGCCTGTCGAAGCACGCACCCTACGACGCGAGACTGGGCACACTCGTCTTCGCCGCGCATCGAGCGGGTCGCGGCACGTACGGCAGCCCCGCGTGCTCCGGACCTGCGCGAAGGCGGTGAGCGCACGAGCCGCAAGCTTGTCGCGCGACTGCTGCGCGAGCGCGGCTTGTCGGGCCGGCCGCAAAACGTCGGAGACATCGGCCCGGTGACGTGACGACCGCGCCGACGATGTCGTGGGCCGGGGAATTCACGTACATCTGGACATCGGAGGGCTGGCTTTACCTCTCCGCCGTCATCGACCTCTTCTCGCGCCGCATCGCCGGCTGGTCGATGCAAGGCCACATGCGAACGGCCATCGTGCTCGACGCTCTCACGATGGCCGCAGGTCGGCCCGTGCCCGGTCGAGGTCTGCTCTCGCACTCCGACCGTGGCTCGCAGTACACCAGCGACGGATATCAGACGGCGCCACGCGGCCACGGCATCACCTGCAGCATGAGCCGAGAGGGCAACTGCCGGGACAACGCCGTGGTCGAGAGCTTCCTCGGCACGCTGAGGAACGAGCGCCTCCACCGGCGCTCCTGGCCGTTGCAGATGGAGGCGATGGCCGCCATCCACGAGCACATCGAGGTCTTCTGCAACCGGCGGCGCAGGCAATCGACCCTCGACCACAGGAGCCCGGCCGGATACGAAGAGCTCGACGCTACGACTCTGACTCGAGCAGCGTGATCAAACCGTCCACGAACACGCGGCAAGATTGGTCTCTGAACATGGTCGGCAGAGACTTCCTCGTGAAGAAGGACTTCGCCTACCCGATACGAGAGGGACCGTCACCCCCGCGCCGAGCCGGACATCGGGTGGGCCGGGCGCGACAGGCGCGGCCGCGAAGAGCAATGGAACAGGTTGTCGGCGGGGTCGGTGTGGCGAGCAAGTGACGCGCCGCGCGGTCCGGTCCAGGAAGAGCGGCCTGGCCGACGTCGCGCTTCTCGCATCACTCCCTGCCGATTCGTCGATCGGAGCGCTGCTATCGCAGCGGGTGAAGACGGAGAGTGACTAGGACTGGAACGAAACGATGTGGAGCATCACTCAGAACTGCGTGGCGATGCCGACGATGTTGCTGAGGCCGTAGCCGACGTTGGTGCCCGTCAGCGTGTGCGAGACGGTGTAGCTGAGGCCAATCCACTTGATGGGGAACAGCAGCAAGGTCCCGCCGAAGCTCAGCGAGCTGGCGTTGTTGGCCTGGCCGCAGCTGTCGAGGAACGGGTTGCCCTTGGCCGCAATGCCGTTCCTGCCCGGCACGTCGTTGTTCTCGAAGGAGTGGAGGCCGCTCACGGTCGCGATGAGCGTCGCGTGATTGAACCAGCTCAGCTTCTTCTTCGGTTCCAAGGTGCCGCCGGCCTGCACGTTCCACGGCAGATCGTCGGAGTACGTGGTCGACGACTCCGACGTTCCCGACTTGCAGCTTGCCTTGGTGATGCGGTGACGGAAGCCCACGTCCGCCGTGAGAAACACGGGGACCGGATAGAACGAGTAACCGAAGCTCGCGCGCGCCTCGATGTCGAAGGTGCCGTTGCCGGTGGGGATCGGGAGCGGCTTCGTATCGCCGAGCATCGCGGCCGCGGGGTACGCGGAGCGGCCGTTCACGTCGCCCGTGGGCGCCGTGAAGTAGAGCTGGGGGCCGAAGGCAAAGCCTCTCAGCGCCCGGATGGTGGGGAGCTGCTGCTTGAGCCCGAACGTGGCGTCGCCGACGTTGAGCTGGCTGAGCTTCGCCGGAACGACCGTGTGAATGTCCTGCGTGACGTAGCGGACGAGCGGCATGGAGAACGTGAAGCCGAGCCCACGCCACAGTGAAACCTCGCCGTAGAGCAGCGCCGCCTGGTCGCGATAGTTGCTTTTGATGTTGGCGGTGCTGAAGCCACTCTTCGTGGGGATGGTGATGTCTCTACGTGAGCCGGGCTTGACGGCCAGCTGCTGGACGGAACCGTCATTCTCGCCGGGCCCGGCGAAGTACTGGTCGGCAGAGTAGCGGGCATACGAGAGCTGAACGAATCCATGGCCGGGCCTGTCATCGACCCAGGGCCCGGCCATGGCTTCGCGGTGCGCGACACCGAGGCAGAGGAGACCTGCTGTTACAGTAAGGAGTCCACTACCAAAGGAGACGCGCACTGATTAATTACTTGGGATCCTGCGGGGCGAACGTCACGAAGCCCGGCTGCACGTCGCAGGCAAAGGCCGGCGTGTAGGTGTTGGGGCCCGTGCTGGCCGTCGCCGTGATGTGGATCGTGGTGTTGGCTGCGAGGCCCGTCTTCGTGAAGCCGTGGATGCCGATCGGCGAGGCGTCCTGCTTGACGAACGTCGGGGGCTGCTTCGACGGGTCGGTCATGCCGTACTGGTCGAAGCCCACCTCGGTGACCGTGGTGGTCGACGGCGTGAGCTTGACGTACGGGGGCATGAACTTGTCGTTCGTGCCGTACATGCAGACGCCCTGCGTCACGAGCTGCGTGACGGGGATGGCGGCCGTGGCGGCGACGCCGACCGGCGCCGAGTACGGGTTGCTGGTGCAGACGTGCGCCGGGATGTTCATGAGAGCGCTCGTGCCGACCGTCTCGACGTCCTGCGAGTAGGTGTTGAGGACCTTCGTCGCGTCGAAGGCGTCGGCGACCATGTGGAGCTTCTTGCCCTGCTCCGCCTTGACGGTGTAGTTGCATGTCGCGTCGGCCATGACCGTCGCGGTGCTGCCGCCACCCTCGTACACGCCGTGGACGGGCGTGTTCTTGACGCAGCTCTTGCCGATGAGCTCGCCCGGCGGGGCCATCGGGGTCATCGCCAGGTTGGCGCCGAGGAGGTCGATGTCGATCGTGAAGCCGCTCACGTCGGAGGTCTTCGGGGGATTAACCATGTCGCCCGTTGGGCCGCCGTCCGTCTTCACCGGGCTCATGTCCGGATTGACGCCGCTGTCGGTGTTCTTGTTGTCGCCGCCGCAACCGATGATGCCCACTGCCGCTGCTGCCAGAAGATGAATCTTTTTCACGAATGCCTCCTAGATGTTGAAACCAAGTCAGGCCAAACCCATATGGGCTGCCTCCAGAGACGAAGCCGGGTGATGCTCGCGCCGTTCCTTGCGACCCACTCGGTGGAGTGAAACGAAGTGCGCACGAGGCAACATCGTACGTCAGGCAAAATTCCTCGTCAATTTCTCAGACGCACCTGCAATGTGATCCGCGCACGATCGGGTCACGTACGTGGTCACTTGCCTGGGCCCACTTACATGGGCGGCGGCGGCGCCGAGCACGTGAACGCGTAGCCGTATTCCGCGCAGTCGGCGTGACAGTTGATGCAGTTGCGGTCGTCCTGCTTGACCACCTTTTTGTCCGAGAAGATGCGCTGCCATCGCCAGCTGTTCGTGAGTGGTGACGAGCCCTCTTCCAGCTTGGTCATCACCGTCCACTGGATGATGTTGTTGCTGCAGTCCTTGTCGTCGAGGTCGTACTCGGGCTTCACGATCACGGCGCCCGTCGGGAACGGATCTGTGCGGCCCGTGTACGGCCCGTAGGCCGCGTCGTCGGCGAAGACCGTGACGTGGTCGAGGTCGTGCTCCGTGCTCGAGCGGCACGGCCGCACCTGCCGGAACCGGGCCGCGTAGTCGGCCGGCAGGTCGGACACGTACGTCGGCGCGCTCGGCCCACCGCACGCGCCGATGTACGGCGATGCCACGAGGACGAACGCGAGCAGCGAGGTCTTCATGGCAGGTTCACGACGCGAATGCGGCTGTTGTACGAGTCGGTGATGTACAGCTTCTTGCCGTGCAGGTCGATGCCGTACGGGCGGTTGAGCCTGGCGAGGAGCGGGTCGGCGCCATCGCCGGAGAAGCAGATTTCCGACTTGTCGACGCAGTGCGCGACCGACTCCTGGGAGAAGCAGCCCTTGGTGGTGCCGCACATGCCGTACGTCGTGCAGTCGCCGGCGACGCGGGTGATCGTTCCCGATGCATCCACTTTGCGGATGCAGTTGTTGAGAGTGTCGGTGAAGTAGAGCGTCTGGTCGTCGGCGATGGCCACGTCGACGGGGTGCGCGATCTGCGCGTTCACCGCCGGGCCGCCATCGCCGCTGTACCCGTCCTCGCCACCGATGCCCACGATGGTCGTGATGATGCCCTTCGTGTCCACCTTGCGGATGCGGTTGCCACCCGTGTCTGCAAAGATGAGCTCGCCCGCCTTGTTGTAGACGATTCGGCCCGCCGGGTCGGACGACTGACCGAACGGCTGGTTCATCCGCGCCGACAGCGCAGGCCCGCCGTCGCCGCCATAGCCGGGCGTGCACGGCCAGTTCTTGCAAACCTCGTCGCGCTTCGCCTGCGCCGCCTCGGGGCTCGCCGGATCGGTGCAGTACGTCGCCTTGTTCGAGCCGGGGCACTGATACAGCTCGCTGCCCATCGTGCAGACCTTCGAGAACTCCGAGAGGTCGTAGCGCTCGATGAGGCACGTGCCCGCGATGCGGTGGATGTTACCCGCCGCGTCGATCTCGCGGATGACCTGGTTGGCCTGGTCCATCACAACGATGTTGCCGTTCGGCGCCTGCGCCACGCTGCTCGGCAGGTCCAGGAACGCGCTCATCGCCGGCCCATCGTCGCCGCTGTACTTCTGGCGCTTGCCGACGCCGGCGAAGTGCGAGTACGCCATCGACGCCAGGTCGACTCGATTGACGCGGCTGTTGTGCCACCCCGCGAGGTAGACGTAGCCATCGTTGCCGAAGAACATGTTCGGCGTGTGATTGAACTTCGCGTCGAGAGCGTTGCAGGTGGCGCCCTCGTTCGGGTCCGGGCTGTCGCCGAGGAAGCCGGCACCGATGACCGTGTGGATGATGCCCTTGTCGTCGACGCTGCGGACGAGATAGTTGTTGAAGTCGAGGATCCACAGATCGCCGTTGGGCGCGATGCTGGTGTCCTGCGGCGTGTAGAGGTCGGCCTTGAGCGCTCGGCCCTCGTCGCCGCTCAGCGCGGGCTCGCCCGTGCCGGCGACGGTACAGATGGTGTTCGCCTTGTTCGCGTCACACGCGCCGCCGGTGCTGTTGCCGCTCTCGCAGCCGGCGACGAGGACGGAGGCGGAAAAAAGGACGGTGGAGAGCTTGTTCATTTGGTCCACTCCGAGGCAACACGAACGATGCGGCTGTTGAAGGTGTCGGCGACGTACAGGTTGTGCACTGCGTCGAACGCGAGGCCGTACGGCCCGTGGAGCTGCACTTGCAGCGCATCGAGCCCCGTGTCGTCGATGCGGCACGCGGTGCCGTGGCACTCCTGCCCGTTGCCGACGATGGGCGTGAGCGTGCCCTTTTCGAAATCCAGCGCGTCGATGACGTTGCCATCGCGCTCGGCAATGTACAGCCGGTCGTCGGGCCCGAACTCGAGGTCCATCGGGTAGTGAAACGTCACATCGATGGGGCAGCCAGGGCCCGCGACACAGCTGATCTGCTTCGTGTCGAGGTCGATCACCCGGATGCGCTGGTTGACGCTGTCCGCCAGGTACAGCTTGTGATCCCGCAGCGCGAGCGCCCCGGATGGGTTCTGCGTCTCCGTGTCGATGAGCTCGAAGCCGAGCGTGGCGTCGAGCGCGGGACCTCCGTCGCCGGTGTAGGACTGCGTGCCGTTGCCGGCGATGGTCGTGACCGTCCGCGGCGCATCGATGTCGATCATGCGAATGCGCTCGTTGCGCTGGTCGATGACATAGATGCGGCCCGCGTCATCGATGGCGATGGACTTGGGCAAATTGAAGAGCGTCTCGGAGGAGCTGACACCGTTGCCCTTGAAGCCGTAGCCGGCGCCCGCGAGCACCTTCGAGAGGCCGGTGGCCGGGTCGACCACACGGATCTTGTTGTCGTGCCACGCGGCGAGCACGAACGTACCGTCGGGTGCAAAGCGGATATCGGTGGGGTGATTGAGCTCGACGATCTGCGGGTCACAGCCAGGCGCCGTCTCGTAGGGCATCTCGTCGGCGGGTACGGGGGGGCCGTCGCCTTCCCTCTCGGTGCCCATGAACGTGGTGAAGATGCCGTTCGCCTCGACACGACGCACGCGGTGGTTGTTCCAGTCGGCGACGTACGCGCGGCCGTCGGGCGCAAAGGTGAGATCCTCGACGAGGTCGAGCGGCGTGTCGGCGATGGGGTGCCCATCGCCGATGCCGAACCCGCGCTTGCCCACCGCGTTGGCCCACGTGCACGCGATGCCCGGTACGTTTCCGCACTCGCCGCCGCTGTGGTCGGTGGAATTGAAAGAGTTACCGGACGAGCACCCTGCAGGTATCAGAGCCGCTACCAAGCCCGCGCCGACGACCACCTTGTGCATCTGTACGCTCCCCTTTTTGTCTTTCACGTTCGAGCTCAACGAAGACGGATCTGGCGCGCCACGCTGGCCAGCCTGTCGGCAATGTAAAGCGTACCTTCGCTCACCGACAGGCGCTCCGGGTGGTTCAGCTTCGCGAGGATCGCGGGACCGCTGTCCCCTGCGAGGCCGCCCGCGCCCGTGCCCGCGATCGTGGTGATGACCTCCGTCTGCGGATCGACGCGCCGGATGCGCTCGTTGTACGAATCGGAGACGTAGATGGCACCGTCGGTGTCGACCGCGACGCCTGCGGGCTGGTTCATCTGCGCCGCGAGGCACGGCCCGTCGTCACCGGAGAAGCCGCCGCGGAAGCCGTCGGTGTGCGTGCCGATGACCGTCGTGATGATGCCCGTCGTCATGTCGATCTTGCGGACGACGTGGTTGCCCGTGTCCGTGAAGAGGAGGTTGCCGTCGAGGTCGATGGCGAGCGCGGTCGGCGTGCTGAGCTGCGCTTTTGTCGCCGGCCCCCCGTCACCCGAGTACGCGTAGGTACTGTCGGGAGCCAGCTTGCCGTCCCCCGCGAGCGTGGAGATGGTGCCGTCGGTGTCGATCATGCGGATCTGGTACGCACTGTCGTCGCCGAGGTAGATGCGACCTTTGCCGTCGATGGCGATGGACGTGAGCTCGCAGAAGCCGGCCTGCATCGCGGGACCGCCGTCGCCGGTGCCGACGCAGAACGTCGTACCCTCGGGGTTGGAGTTCGCGCCGAGGCCGGCGATGACGTGCAGCTTCTGATCGAGGCCGATCTCGTACAGCTTGGGGTCGTGCAGCTGGACGAGGATGTCGCGACCGTCGGCGCGGAACGCGAGATCGATGGGATCCCAGAGCGGCGAGGCCGTGGCGAACGCCTCCGGGATCGCGGGGTCGTGATCGCCGTTGCCGGCGACGATGTCCATCGTGCCGTTCGCGTTGATGGCGTGCAGCGTGTAGTTGTTGAGGTTCACCACGTACACACGACCGTCGGGACCCCTCTTCACGGACGTGACGTCATAGAGCGGTGTCTTCAGCGCGGGCAGGCCACTGTCGAGGCTGG
>JAYTLP010000174.1:0-3812 GCA_043729375.1 Myxococcales bacterium | reverse complement strand
TGTGGGCCTTGTCGAGGGGCCGCGTCGCCGCGTCGACATCGACGACGAACGTCCGGTCCCAGTGCCGGTTCTCGTCGTACTCGTGCAGGAGCGAGATCGCCTTCGATTCGCTCCAGTCGAGACCCGCGTAGCGCTGCTCGGTGCGCAGGATCTCGACGGGCGCGGCGGTGAAGGGCGCCGCGAGCATCATCACCTTGTCGCGCGCCGCCGCCTTCACGTTCCAGTCGCCACCGTCGAGCGCCTCCGCCCACACCAGGGTCGCTGGTGCCGTCGCGCGCCACGCATGGTCGCGGGCACCGAGCGCCACGCCCGCGACGGGCACGCGGTCTGCGACCGGCAGGTGCGCGAGCGCCGTGATCGCACCCGCTCGCGTCCACACCGCGACGTCGTGCGCGAACCGATCGTACGTGGTGACGTACGAGTACGGCTGCTGGATCGTCGAGACGAGCAGGTGATCACCGTCGGGAGCCGGATCGACCTCGGCGATCACCGCCGGCGTACCGACCGGTGCCAGCGCGCCCGTGGCCGCGTCGACGACCGCGAGCTGGCTCGTCCCGAAGTACGTGAACAGCGCCTCGTCGTGCTTGTTCGAGAGCGTGTCGCGCGTCTCGTACGTGCTGCTCTCCCCGCTCTGGCCGGTCGTCTCCTGGATGCTCGGCCCGTCTGCGGCCGCCACCGACACCGGCGCGGTCCCCGGGTTCGCGGGCACCACCTTCACGAGCAGCGATCGGCTATCGGGCATCCACTGGATCGAGCTCCCGAGCATCGGGTTCAACCGAGCCGTCCCGAGACGCTTCGTGACGCCGGTCGCGGCGTCCGCGATCCAGAGCTCGACGGCGTCGGTGGCGGTATTCGCATACGCGATGCGCTTGCCGTCGGGCGACCACCGGAAGTTGTCGGCACACCCGCCGGCCGGCAGCGCCAGCGGCGTGGAGTGCTTCGTCGCCACGTCGACGAGTGTCAGCTCCTGGGCGCATTGCGCCACGCCGTAGCCGCCTGGCGTGTCGTGCTTGCGGCGCGTCCTCGGCTCGACCCGCACGCCGGCGAGCCGCAGGTATGGCTCGGCCACCTGCGCGATCGACGGGTACGCGGCGATCGCGACGAGCAAGATCGTCTGCCGCGTCGGGCTCACCATCGGCTGCGGCGGCCGCGGTGCGTGCAGCACGTCGAGCACGACCTGCGCCGGCTGGTCGTAGCCCGACCGCACGGCCTTCGCGGGCTGGCTCGCGGTCGGCGGCGTGGTGACGGTGGGCGTGGACAGTGGGGGCACCGCCGCGACGGGCTCGGCCGGCGTCGGGCACGGCGCGACGACGGTGGACGGATGCGTGCACGCGGCCAGCGCCAGCGCTGAAGTGACCGCGACGATCGCGGAGCCGGTTCGGATCATGCTGCACCCTACAACAGCGGGTCCAGCGGAGCGTCAGTCGCCGCCGACCAGCAGCAGCGCGAGGCGTTCCGGACCGAACCCGCCGGTTGACAGCCGTGCCAGCTCCGCGTGCTACCGCGGCGCTCGACACATCTCGACCGCGTCCGCGCTCAGCTCGCGGGCAGTCATCGTCTTCAGCGCGGCTTCGTCGGTCGCCTCGACGACGACGGGGGGTGCGACGCCGGCGTCGAGCGCTTCGCGGAAGCGGGCAGCGCAGAGGCACCACGCATCGCCATCGCGGAGCCCGGGAAACCCGCCCCGCGGCGTGATCAGGTCGTTGCCGTGCGCCGCGCTGAACTTCAAGAATGCATCGGTGACTGTCGCACAGACGACGTGGACCCCCGCGTCGTCCGCGCCGGTGGAGCAGAACCCGTCGCGGTAAAATCCCGTCGTGGACCGCGACGGACAGGGCCGCAGCTCGGTCCCGACCACGTTGCGCGTGCCGACCTTCGCGGCCTCGCCCCCGCGACCGACGCACGCACCGGCGCCGAGCGAGTCAGCGCTTGCAGGGTCGGGTCCTCCGAGAGGCTCCCGGTCTGGGCTCGCCCCCCGCGGGCTCGCACCCAGCGGGCTTGCCCGCGTCGCGGGGTCCACGGTCCGGCTCGCAGCGGGGTCCGAGTGGCAAGCGCTGGCAAGCACGGCGCAGACGAGCGCGACCGCAAAACCTGATGACATGACTCTTGGATGCTCGTGGCGGAGGGACCGGTACCGGGTAACGCGTCGCCGCTCCCGGTCGGTGGGCGCAACAATCGGCACGCACCGCGCAACGAAGTCGTGCCGCGGCCATCTCACCTGCACCCTGCCCCGTTCACGCCCCGATCCCGTCCCAGCCCCCGACCCCGATGCCGCGCCTGGCGAGCGCGCGCTCCGCGATTCCCTACCGACAGCAGTCGCGCAGCGCGTGCGCAGCGTGGTGTCGCGACCGCCGGTCCCCGCGGGTCAGATGGTCCTCTACTGGATGCGCATGGCGGTGCGCGATCACGAGAACCCGGCGCTCGATGCTGCGATCGCCGCGGCGAACGCGCTCGGCCTCCCGGTGCTCGTCTATCACGCCGTGTCCGAGCGTTACCCCTTCGCGTCGGATCGGCACCACACGTTCATTCTCGAGGGCGCGCGGGACGTCGCGGCCGGGCTCGAGGCGCGGGGAATCCGGTACGTACTCCACGTCGAGCGCCCCGGTGCGCGCGGGCCGATGCTCGTCGAGCTCGCGACGCTCGCCGCGCTCGTGGTCACCGAGGAGGTCCCCGTGCCGCCGCTCGACGCGTGGACGGCGCGACTCGGCGCCCACCTCGAAGCCGCGGGGGTGCCGCTGTGGACCGTCGATGCCTCGTGTGTCGTGGCGATGCCGCTCGTCACGCAGCGCCACGACCGCGCCTACGGCTTCCGCGACGCCACGCGACACCTGGCCACGGCCGCGCTCGCGCAACCGTGGACGGACGTTGCACCGCGGCTGCCGCCCGCGCAGCTCGCCCTACCCTTCACGCCGATCGATGCTCGCGCGCTCGACGAGGGGACGATCGCCAGCCTCGTGGCCGAGTGCGAGATCGACCACGGCGTCGCGCCTGTCCGCGAGCGGCAGGGTGGATCGCGCGCCGGCTACGCGCGCTGGGATGCGTTCCGCACCGGCCAGCTCCAGGGCTACGCGCGTCGTCGCAACGATCCGCTCCTCGACGGCACGAGCCGGCTCTCGCCCTACCTCCACTACGGCCACGTCTCGGCGCTCCGCATCGCCCGCGAGGCCACGCGAATCTCCGGCCCGGGCGCGGAGAAGTTTCTCGACGAGCTGCTCGTCTGGCGCGAGGCGCCCTGGCACTTCGCGGCGCACACGCCGCGCGGCGAGCTCGAGACCCTCGCACCGCTGCCGGCGTGGGCCCGCGCCACGCTCGCCGAGCACGCCGCCGATCCGCGCGAGCGGCTGACGATGGAACAGCTCGAGCGCGGCCGCACCGGTGACGAGCTCTGGGACGCGTGCCAGCGGTCGCTGCTCGCGCACGGAGAGCTGCACAACAACCTGCGGATGACGTGGGGCAAGGCCGTCCCGGGGTGGACCCGCGATGCCGAGGCCGCGCGCCGCACGCTCGTCGAGCTCAACCACCGCTACGCGCTCGATGGTCGGGATCCGGCGTCGTACGGCGGCCTCTACTGGTGCCTGGGGCTGTTCGACCGTCCGTTCACGCCGCCTGCGCCGATCCTCGGCACGGTGCGCCCGCGTCCGACCGCCGCGCACGCGGCGCGGCTCGACGTCGAGGCCTACGCGCGCCACGTCGCGCGTCCCACGCGCACGGCAGTCCGGCGCGTGGCCGTGATCGGTGCCGGGCTCGCAGGCCTCGCGTGCGCACGCACGCTCGCGGATCACAACGTCGACGTCGTGCTCCTCGACAAGGGC
>JAYTLP010000173.1:0-2530 GCA_043729375.1 Myxococcales bacterium | reverse complement strand
GCCGCGGCCGCACGACGCAGCAGCGGTAGCAGGGCAGGGGCCATGTGTGCCTCCACCTGAGTGAAGTGGTCGCGCGTGATGTGATCGAATGCAGACTGCGCCTCGTCTTCCGTCCAGCGCGGAGACAGCGGCAGGACCTCGTCGACCCACAGGTTGCGCAGGCACAAGGGGTGCTCGGGCAGCATTGCGGGGGAAGGCGGCTTCGCCACGCTCGTCGGGCGCGCCGCCTTCTCGCGCAGCCACATCGACTTCTTGTCTCCGAGCTCGTCGTCCCGGTCGAGCACGACGGCGACGCGCGGCGCGATAGCAGCCCCCGAAAAAGCTTCGCCCCGCGCCACGCCGGCCGCGAGGAGCAACCCGACGCAGATTGCCTTCATGCGCCGCGGCGGAGCGTGACCAGCGTCTCGTTCATCGCGCCGGACCGAAAGCCCTGGAGGTCGAGCGTGACGTAGGTGAATCCGCAACGACGGCCAAGCGCCACGATGGCCTCGCGGTGCAAAACGGCCATCGCGAGCGCGTCGATCTCGAGCTCGAGCCGCGCCACCGCATCGTGGAAGCGCACGCGGAGCTGACCAAAGCCGAGCTGGACGAGGCCCTCCTCGAACGTGTCGAGCCGCTCGAGCCGCTCCGGCGTGATGTCCGTGCCGTACGGGAAGCGCGAGGACAGGCAGGCGAGCTGCGGCTTGTCCCAGGTGGAGAGCCCGAGCTCCTTCGACAGGGCTCGAACGGCGGCCTTGTCGAGGCCGGCGTCGACGAGCGGGTGCCGCGCGCCACGCTCGTTCGATGCGGCGAGCCCCGGCCTGTGGTCACCGAGGTCGTCGAGGTTGGTGCCGAGCAAGACCTCGGCGAGGCCTTCCGAGTCGGCGAGCGGGCGCGCCAGGTCGAGCAGCTCCGCCTTGCAGTGGTAGCAGCGGTCGACGGGGTTCCGGGCGAAGCCGGGACGCTCGAGCTCGTGGGATTCGACCACGTGATGGACCACTCCATGCAGCCTCGCGAAGGCCTGCGCGTCCGCACGCTCGCGCCGCGCCATGGTCGGAGAGACGGCGGTGATGGCCTGCGCACGCAGGCCGAGCTCGTCTGCGGCCACCTTGAGGACGAGCGCGGAGTCGGCGCCACCCGAGAACGCGACCAGCGCCGAGCCGTAGCCACGCACGACGGCACGCAGCGCGGAGAGCTTGTCGGCGAGCATGACGTCAGCCTACGACGCCGGCGCGGCTTGCGCCTGCACCGCGGCGCGGAGCAGGGCGCGCTCGTTGGCCAGCAGCTTGCGAAGCCGACCCGCGTCGACGGGCTTGACCAGGTGCAGGTCGAAGCCGGCCTCGCGGGCCTTGCGCGCATCCTCCACCTGCCCGTAGCCGGACATCGCGATGAGCACGATGTCGTCGCCGATCACCGCGCGAGCCTGGCGTGCCACCTCGAAGCCGTCGATGCCGGGAAGCCCGATGTCCACGAGTGCCACGTCAGGCCGCTGGTCGAGCGCAGCCTGCAGGCCCGTGGTGCCGTCGCTGGCCTCGGACACCTTGTGACCATACGACGAGAGCAGCATGGTCGTGAGGTCGCGGATGTCGTCGCTGTCCTCGATTACGAGGACGCGGTGGGTCGCGCGAGGAGCAGCGGGCTGCGGTGGGTCCAGGGGCGTCAACGTTCGGTCCATCGATGAGATGCGTCACCCGGGCGCACGGTGGCAAAAAGTCCACTCCGCGCGGCAATCTGAACGAAGCTGCCGGATGACCAGCGGTAGCGCCTGCAGCCCCGGGCCCGGCCGTCTCGGACCTCGACGACCAGCCAGTCGACAGGCCACAGCGGTTCGCCGTCCGCGACGGCCCCGCGGACGTCCTCCGGGGAGAAGTGTGCCGACCCGTCGACGTGCGAGTGATACACGACCCATGGCGGAGCGTCCGAGCGGAAGCTGGCGTCGAGGCGCATCGTATCGCGGGCGCTGAAGCGGTACGCGGTGCGCGCGTGCAGCTCGTTCTCGCAGCGCTCGACCCCCGCAGCGCTGAGCCAGCCGCACACTTCCTCGGGATAGCCTTCTTCCGCATGAGCATACATGGCGGCCAGGCCTGCGTCGTCGAGCCTCACTTGAGGTTTTTGAACAGCGCGTCGAGCTTCGCCTTTGCCGCGGCGACGGCGTCGTCTTCCGCCGGCAGCTCGCCGTCCTTGAAGTCGAAGTGTGTGCAGAAGTTGGCCTCGGTGCGTTCGCGGATGAACGAGGCCTCCGGTTCGCGGCACTGGTTGTTGATGTTCGGGTCCCAGTGCCGGCAGTTCTTGCACACGTGCAGATCCGCGGCGCAGTGCGGGCACGAGTCGCGGCGCCCCACCTTCACCCCGACCTTGACATCGAAGATCTGCTCGTTGCGACAGCTCTGGCAGTAGTAGGCCATGTGCGTACTTTCGTGGGCCCCGGCCCGCGCGTCAAATCCGCAGGACCGGCGCGCGATCGTCGGGCGGTGCCGCAGCGTCGCGGCACAGGGGGGCGAGGTCGAGCGCGCCCTTGTTCGCGAACGCGACCAGCTCGGCGAGTAGATCG
>JAYTLP010000172.1:0-4803 GCA_043729375.1 Myxococcales bacterium | reverse complement strand
GTCGACGGCGAGCCGGTGCGCTACTGGGAAGAGCTGAACCAGCGCGTGCTCCTGTCGCCGGGGCGCGAGCTCAAGCTCACCATCGAGCGGCAAGGCGGTCCGCCGCTCGAGAAGTACGTTCGCCCGCGCGAGCACCTGCGTCCGGAGGCCGCACCATCGGAGGCGCCGGTCGGCCTCATCGGCATCGCCCCGCACCGGCGTCTGCCGCAGATCGGCATCGTGTCCGAGCGCTCGCCGGCAGGGCTCGCCGGCATGAAGACCTTCGACGTGGTCCTCGCAATCCAGGGCCGGCCCGCGGAGTCGCTGAGCGACCTCGAGCCGCTGACCAACCCACGCGCGGGCGGCATGCTGGTCGTGAGCTACGTGCGACCCGCGACGCCCCTCGGCTTTGCGGCCGTGGGTCGGCTCGAGCCCGCTGCAGCGACGGTGGTGCCCGGCCAGGATCCGGTCGTCGCGTCCCCGATCCCCGGCGCCGACGAGCGCGATCGCAAGCTGGTGGTCGCAAAGGGGCGCTACGACGCGGGCGCGCGGCCTGCCGACCTGTTCGTATACGACGTCGAGGCCGGCTCGGTCGCCGCGGGGCTCGGGCTCGTCCGCGGCGACCAGCTCCTGCGTCTCGACGACAGCGCGCTCGGATCGTGGGAGCTCTTCGAGCGCGCCCTCGAGGAGCGCCCCACCGCGGAGCACGAGCTTGCGTGGTTCCGGCCGAGCTCCGGCGAGGTCAGGCACGCGCGCTTCTCGCTCCAGCCCGACGGGAGCGACTCCCGTGCGATGCACTTCGGCGCGGTCGGACCGCAGGCGCTCGAACCGGGACGCGTGATCGAGGTCGATCGACGCATTCCGCGCGCTCTCGCTCGCGCCATCGAGCGCACCTGCTCCATCTCGATCCTCATCGCGCGCACCCTCGTCGGGATCGCAACGGGCAGCGTGGGCGGTGGCGCCATCGGTGGGCCCATCCGGCTCGTCGCTGCAGCCGGCGAAGCGGCGCAGCAGGGCGGCGACCCGTTTCTCGCCATGGCCGCGCTGGTCTCGCTCAACCTCGGGCTCATCAACCTCCTGCCGCTGCCGCTGCTCGACGGCGGCCAGGGCGCGCTCGTGCTCGTCGAGGGCCTCGCCGGCCGCGAGGTGTCCGCGCGCACACGTCGCCGCGCCACGCTCGTCGGGCTCGTGCTGCTCGTCGCCATCTTCCTGTTCGCGTCGTGGAACGACCTCGTCCACCTGATGGCTCGCTGATGCTCCGTCTCGCCATCGACACGTCCACGCCGATCGCATCCGTTGCGCTCCGCTCGAACGACACGCTGCTCGAGCGCGAGGAGCAGGTGACCACGTTCTCCGAGCGGCTCATGGCGCTGGTCGACGAGCTGTTCGTCGAGGCCGGGCGCAGGCCGGCCGAGCTCGAGGCGGTGATCTGCGGTGCCGGGCCCGGGTCCTTCACCGGCCTGCGCATCGGCCTCGCCACTGCCAAGGGCCTCTGCCTCGGCACCGGATGCAAGCTGCTCATGGTCTCTTCGCTGGAGGCACTCGCGCTGCGGGGCAGGGGCACCGTGCTCGCGGCCCTGGATGCGTTCCGCGGCGAGGTCTACGCCGGCGTGTACGAGGTGGGCGACACGGTGCGGGTCATCGAGCCACCGTTCACCGCGCTGCCGGCGGCACTGCCGGCGGCAGCGCAGGTCGTCGGGAATGCGTACGACAAGTTCCCGGTGCCTGTCGGTGCGACACGTCTCGTCGGCTCGGGCCCGCGTGCCCGCGAGCTGCTCGAGCTCGCCGCGCCCCGGCTCGCTGCCGGGGGACACGACGATCCGCGCACGGCGGCGCCCTCCTACGTGCGTGCGTCGGCGCCCGAAGAGGCGTTGCGAGCATCCAAGCTCCCATGAATCTCAGCGACGCCGAGGTAGAGAAGCTCCGCCAGAGCGGCATCCGCCTCGACGCCGAGGGCCGCTTCTGGCACGAAGGCCAGGTGGTCACTCACCCCGGCATGAAAGCCGCGTTCTATCGGTGGTTGGACCGCAACACCGACGGGCGCTGGATGCTCAGGCTAGACGAGCATCGCTTCGTGTATCTGGACGTCGACGATGCGCCGTTTGCCATCGCGTCGCTGCACTTCGACGGACCGCGCATCGTCGTGCGGCTCTCCGACGACACGGAGGAAGAGCTCGCATACGACAGCGTCACGGTGAGGAACGACCATGCCTATGCGACGGTCAAGGGCCGCTTCCCCGCGCGCTTTTCGGGCCAGGCATGGACAGCGCTAGGTGAGCGCATCGAAGAACGCGGCGGGACGCCCGTACTCGTCACACCGACGGGCGCCCGACCGCTTTCCTGAGCTTCGCTCCTGCCGCGGCGCGGGGCTCCTACTCGGAGATCGCGATGAGCTTCTGGAGCTTCGTGGCGAGCATCGGGTCGCCGGCGACCTTGAGCTTGCCACCGAAGTAGAGCTGCATGCCGAGCGCGGGGTTGCCGAGCATGCTCATGAAGTCGGAGTGAGCGACCTCGATCGTGCACTGCGGCGTGCCGTGCTCGCCGGGCATGCAGGTGGGCGGAGCGGCCGCGAGGTCGACCGTCCAGGTGCCGCCGCCGTCGCCGGTGATCTTGAAGCAGTAGATGGCGCCGATCTCTTTTGCCTTGTCGGGGTGCGAGGCGAGGGCCGCGGGAAGCTTCGTGTCGAACAGATCCTTCGCGGACTCGGGGATGCTGGCCATCGTGATCTCCTGCGTACTTTCGGTGGGAAACGGGACTCTCGCCTTGGCGAGTACAACGACGCGGAAGTCGGTGTCAAGACGACGAACGCGATCGTGAAGAGCACTCGACATGTCCGGGTCATGTGCGAGCGGCAGCCGAAGCGAGTTGCCGAAGCGGTCGTCACCGAGCTCTGCAGGCTACGCCGAGACAGCTGGTCGGACTTCACGGTGCGGCTCCTCCGCGAGTTCGCGACGGAGAGGCATGGGTTCTCGCTGTCCTACGCGTGAACCGAGCTCATCCTGCAGGCTCGAGGCCTGGCCGAGCGCGCTGCAGCGGGTGGCAAGCATCGTCGTCGCCGCGAGCGCCGGCCCATGCGCGGGATGATGCTCCGCGAGGACGGCTCGCCCACATGCGGATTGCAGGGCTGCCGATGCGCGACCTCATCGTGGTGCTCGACCATGCAGACGGGCGCGTGCCCTGCGCGCGCTTCGTCGAGCAGGAGGGTACGCTCTCCGCGCTGCACGCCTTCGAGCACGCGCTGCGTCGCCGGGCATGCCTCTGCGAGTTCTATCCGGACCGCGGGAGTCACTTCCGTCAGACGACAAAAGCAGACGCAGGGCCGGACGAGCACCAGCAGGGACAGGTCGCTCGCGTGCTCGAGACGCTTGGTATCCGTCACGTCCTTGCGCACGCACCGGAGGCGCGAGGGCGCAGCGAGCGCTGCTTCGAGACTACGAGGCTGCAAACAGGTACCGCGAGAAGCACTTCGTCGCCGACTTCAACCGGCGGTTCACCGTCCAGCCGCAGCCGACCGGGAGCGTCTTCGTGCCGAGCGTGGGCGTCGACCTGACGATGCCTTTATCGATACGGCACGACCGCGTCGTGCAACGGGACACCGTCCGCTTAGGCGGGCTGGCAACTGCAGCTCCCGAGTCGAAGGACCGCGTCACTTCATGCGCTGCCCTGTCATCGTGCACGGGCTCCTCGACGGCATGTTCGGCGTCAACCACCAGGGACGGCTGCTCGCACGCTCCGGCATCGACGGGCAGCTCGCCATTCCGTCGAGGCGGAAAGTTCAGCAATGAAGCAGACGGCGCCTGTCACCGCCGAGCCCCGTCTCGATGTTTCCGCTGTTCTACAGCGGACATCTACGACTGCTCGGCACAGACGACGAACGTGACGTCACTTGCCGGTGCGCCAGGGCCGCGGCGGCACGGGCTTGCCCGCCTTCTTCGCCGCCTCGGCGGCGCGCTTCCACGTGGCCCATCCCGGTACCGTCGTCTGCTTGACGCGGGTGAGCACGAGGGCGTCGGGCTCGACGTCCTCGTAGACGGTGGTGCCGGCGGCGATGGTGGCGCCGCGGCCGATCTGAACCGGCGCGACGAGCTGCGTATCCGAGCCGACGAAGACGCCGTCGCCGATGATCGTCTTCGACTTGGTGAAGCCGTCGTAGTTGCAGGTGATGGTTCCGCAGCCGATGTTCACGCCGGCGCCGATATCGGCGTCGCCGAGATAAGTGAGGTGGTTGGCCTTCGAGCCCTTGCCGATGCGCGTCTTCTTCGTCTCGACGAAGTTGCCGAGATGTACGTTCTCGGCGAGCTGCGTGCCGGGACGCAGGTGCGCCCACGGACCGATGATTGCACCGTCGGAGACGATGCTCTCCGTCATCACACAGTACGGCTTCACGTGAACGTGGGCGCCGATGATCGTGTCGGTGACGATGACGCCGGCGTCGAGGCGCGTGCCGTCGCCCACCTGCGTCTTGCCGCGGAGCTCGACGCCGGCGCCGAGCTCGACGTCACGACCCAGCTGCACGCCCGGCTCGACGAGAACGCTCGAGGGGACGGGTATCGTGACGCCGGCGCGCATGTGCTGCTGACAGATGCGCAGGCGCATGACGCGGTCGGCCTCGGCGAGATCGATTCGATCGTTCACGCCCATGACCTCCTCGGTCGGGCACTCGAGGGTCCGCACGTCCATCATGGTGGCCGCGCGCGCGATGACATCGGTGAGATACAGCTCGCCCTGCGCGTTGTCCGGCCGGAGAAGCCCGAGCGACTCGACGAGGAACCGTGTGGGGATGCAATACACGCCCGCGTTGACCTCGCCGATCTCCCGCTCCGC
>JAYTLP010000171.1:0-14930 GCA_043729375.1 Myxococcales bacterium | reverse complement strand
GCAGCCGCGCTTCCGCGACGTCGTGGTCGAGCGAGGCGGTCTCGATCTCGACCTTCCGCTCGTCTCGGCGATGCCGTCGCGGCTCGAGCAGGTCGTGGTGAACCTGCTGCTCAACGCAGCGGACGCGATGCACGGCAAGGGCACCATCACCGTCGAGGGCACCGTCGCCGAGAACACCGTCGAGCTCGCCATCGAGGACAGCGGCCCCGGCGTCCCCGAGCACCACCGCGCCAAGATCTTCGATCCGTTCTTCTCGACGAAGGATCCCGGCCAGGGCACGGGCCTCGGACTCTCCATCTCGCTCTCGATCGCGCAGGCCGGCGGAGCCGACCTCCGCCTCGCCGGCCAGCGGGAAGGCCGCGGCGCCCGTTTCGTGCTCAGCTTCCCTCGGGACTGAACGGCCCTCGCAGCCGCTCGACACGCGCTTCTTGTGCCGCGCGCGCGACGACGCTATGAGCGTACGCATGGCTTACTCCGTCACGCTGCTCGTCCACTCGTACCTGCGCTGGCTGGTGCTCGCGGCGGGGCTCGCCGTCATCGTGCGCAGCCTTTCCGGCTGGCTCGGCAGCAAGCCGTTCACGGCGTCCGACAACAGGGCGCAGGTCGTCTTCGTCAGCGTGATGGGCCTGCAGCTGCTCATCGGTCTTGCGCTCTACTTCGTGCTCAGCCCCGTGACGGCGGCGTTCTTCGCAGACCCGAAGGCGAGCATGAAGATCGCGCAGATTCGCTTCTTCGCCGTCGAGCACACCACGCTGATGCTGCTGGCGCTCATCGTCGTGCACGTCGGTCGTGCGCGCAGCAAGCGCAACCCCGATGCGCGAGGTCGCCACAAGACCACGGCCATCACCGCGCTCGTCTGGCTCGTGCTCACCCTCGGCGCGATCCCGTGGCCCGGCATGGCGGCCGGCCGCCCGCTGTTCCGGTAGCAGCCGCACGTGGGGCTGCCTTGCGAGGGCTACGCGGCCTTGGTGCAGGTCAGCAGGATGACGGTGATGTTGTCGACGCCGCCGTTGCGGTTGGCCTGGTCGACGAGCTTCTCGACGGCCTTTTCGAGGTCGTCCCCGCAGGCGCGCACGATCTCGAGCATCTTGCCGTCCTCGAGCATGCCGGAGAGGCCGTCGCAGCAGAGCAGCAGCGTGTCACCGTCCTCGATGGCCTCGTTCTTGATGTCGACCTGGACGGTGTCGCGCATGCCGAGCGCGCGCGTGATGACGTTCTTGTGCGGGAAGTTGCGCTGCTCTTCCTCGCTCATGTCGGGCTTGGCTTCCTTGTAGTCCTCGAGCAGCGAGTGATCGCGAGTGATCTGCTTGATCGTATCGCCGCGGAGGCGATAGCACCGCGAGTCACCGACGTGCGAGAAGTACGCCTTGTCGCCCGACACGAGGCACGACACGAGCGTGGTCCCCATGCCTTTGAGGCGCGGATCCTTGACTGCCGCCTCGTAGATGCGCCAGTTCGCGAGCTTCACGCCGCAGACGAGTCGGTTCTCCACGTAAGAGAGCGCGCGATCCATCTTGTACGGCCAGGTCGCGTCCTCGTCCTTCGTGCGGGTGTAGAACTCGCCGAGCGTGTCGGCTGCCATCTTCGAGGCGACCTCGCCCGAGGCGTGTCCACCCATGCCATCGGCCACGATGAATAGCTGCTCGTCCTCCACGAGGCTGAAATAATCCTCGTTGTGGGTGCGCTTCATCCCCACATCGGTCTTGGCGGCGTAGCGAATCTTCATGGCGTCAGCGACGGGGATGGCAGCAGAGTGAGCAACGTCGATATCTTAGAGCCGATGCCCTCCCCAAGTCAAAGGCGCAGTGCTAAAGACCGCCCATGGCCGCAAGGACCGCGATAGCCGAAGTCGTGACCATCGGGGACGAGCTGTGCCGCGGCGAGATCGTGGACACCAACTCCGCGTACCTCGCCGAGCGACTCACCGCGCTCGGGCTGCACGTGCGCTGGCGGACGTCGGTGACCGACGACCCACCCGACATGGCGGATGCGCTCGAGCGAGCGGCGCAGCGCGCCCAAGTGGTGGTGATATCGGGCGGCCTGGGGCCGACGGAGGACGATCGCACCGTCGACGTGATGTGCGGGCTCCTCGGGGTGGACGCCATCGACGACGAGGCGCACGCCGCGCGCATGCGCGAGCGCTTCGCCGCCCGCAACCTCCAGCTCACGCCCAACAACCTGCGGCAGGTGCGCGTCCCGCGCGGGGCAACCGTGCTGAAGAACCCGACGGGGATCGCGCCGGGGTTCACGGTTCGCCTCGGCTCGGCGCAGGTGTCGTGCATGCCCGGCGTCCCTCGCGAGATGAAGCCGATGTTCGAGGACGGCCTCGTGCCGCAGCTCGTGGCGCTGGTGGGCGCGTCGACCGTGACGCGGCGGCGCGCGTTCAAGCTCGCGGGCGTGGGCGAGTCGCACGTGGACCATGCGCTGCGCGGGCTCCTCGACGCCAGTCACGACGTCACGCTGCACTTCCGCATCGCGTTTCCCGAGAACGTCGTGACGCTCGTCGTACGCCGCGCCGATGCGAGCGAGGCGGACGAGGTGCTCGAGCGCCTCACCAGCGAGGTCGAGCTCCGCGTCGGCGAGCACCTGTACGGGCGTGACGACGACACGCTCGCGAGCGTGGTCGGAGCACGGCTCGTTGCGCGTGCGGAGACGGTCGGCCTCGCGGAGTCGTGCACGGGCGGCATGCTGGGCGCGATGCTGACCGAGGCCTCCGGCAGCTCGCGCTACTTCGCGGGCGGCATCGTCGCGTACGACAACGAGGTGAAGATTGCGCAGCTCCGGGTCGATCGCGCTCTCATCGTGCGCGACGGCGCTGTCTCCGAGTCGGTCGCGTGCGCGATGGCCGCTGGCGCGCGAGCGACGCTGGGTACCACGTGGGCGCTATCGGTCACCGGCGTCGCGGGCCCGGGCGGTGGCACGGAGGACAAGCCCGTCGGTACGGTGTGGCTCGGCCTCGCGGGACCCGACGGGGTGCGCGCGAAGAAGACGTTCTGGCCGGGGGAGCGCGAGCAGGTGCGCCGGGTAGCCTCGACGAACGCGCTGCACCTCCTGTGGAAGGCGCTGCGCTGAGGACCCGTCACGCGGTCACCTCGGCGCGTCGCAGGCCTTCGCGCTCTCGGCGCGGTCGTCGAGCGCGAGGTACGGCGTGAGCCTCGTCGTCGGTGCGCGCCGGAGCCGCTCGCACGCATCGAGCGCCTCGGCGATCGAGAGCAGATCGGTGCTCGTCTCCACCACGTGCCGGAGCGCCGTCGCGTCGCCGAGCATCAGTGGCGGCTGGCCGCGCTCGCGCTGTCCGTCCGTGAGCACGGTCGCGAGCGGGTGCGTGCGGTTGGCGGCCCACCACGCCTGCCAGCTCGCGCGCAGTCTTGCGTGCACCTCGCCATCGAAGTCACGGCCCGGGTGGTATTCCGGATCTCGATGGTTCGTCATCAGCTCGAGCGCGTCCTGCACCGGTCGGCCGTTCTGGCCGCCCTTCATCGCGCGCTGCCACTCGATCCATGCCGGTACCGAGGACAGCACGTGCAGACGGGCCAGCACCCACGCGAGCGCGTCGCTGTGCGGACCCACGCTGTGTGCGATCGCAGCGACGAGCGTGGACGTGCCCGCGTGGTCGACCTGCGCCAGCAGGTCGGGGCGGCTGCCGAGGTACGCGAGCGCCTCCGTGGCAATCTCCTCGTGCGCGACGGTGCCGGCTCTGACGATGAGAGCGATGCGCTCGGCGTCGGTGCCAGCCGCGAGGAACTTCCGCAGAACCTGCACGCTCGTGTCGGTGGAGACGACCTGCATCGTCGCGCAGCTACCGACGAACGCGTCTGTGCCGTCGAAGAACGCGAGGTACCGCTTGCCTCGTCGCAGAGAGGTGCCCCCGAGCGGGTTGAAGCGCAGCTCGAGGCTCCTCGGCTCGAGGGGACCCTTCAGAGCGTCGACGACGCGTATGGACGCGGAGTAGTGATCGTCCGTGCTTGCGACGTCGATGAGCACGACGCGAGCGGCGCGGACCGCGGCAGCGAAGCGCTCCGGCGGACCGCAGTCAGCCGACGCAGAGCGACCGCAGAAGCTCGAGACCAGGGCGACGATGATGGCGAGCGCGCGCATCCGACGACGATACCGTGGCACGTTCGGCGACAGGCGGAGCTTGACGATGACCCTGGGAGCGCATAGGGTCACTGAACACATGCGCACCTTCATCGCACTCTGCTTGTCGGTGGGAACGACCCGCCGGATCGCCGAGGCGATGGAGCGCGAGCAGGGTCGTCTCGCCGGCCTCGGCTGGAAGCTGGCCTGGATCCCGCCCGCCAACCTGCACCTCACGGTGAAGTTCGTGGGGGACGTGCCGCCCGAGTCCATCGACGCGATCTCCGCGGCGGTGCGCCGTCGCGCGGCCGAGCTCGCGCCGCTACCGCTCAAGGTGAAGGGCTACGGGTCGTCTCCCGAGGCGAAGCCCGGCGGCGACGAGGGACCGCGCGTGCTGTGGATCGGCGTTGCCGCCAGCGCACTGCTGACCGGGTTCAAGACGGCGCTCGAAGGCGATCTGTTCGAGCTCGGCTTCCCGCGCGACCTCGTCACGTTCAAGCCGCACGTCACGGTGGCCCGGGTGACCGAATCACCGGCCCCGTTCGACAGCAAGGCGTGGAGTAGCGACATCGACTTCGGCGAGGACCGCATCGCCGAGGCCGTCGTCTACGAATCGAAATTACACCGCGCTGGCGCCGAGTACGTGGCCCGCGCGCGTGTGCCGTTTTCGAAACTCAGCAAATAGGAGACAGCGACATGGCGTGGGGACGTAGCGAAGAGAAGAAGGAAGAGAAGACGACGGGCGCGCCCGGGATGTCGCGCACGGGTCGTGACGCGGCCATCGACCTGGCGGTCTCGTCGATCGAGAAGCAGTTCGGCAAGGGCGCCATCATGCGTCTCGGCGAGGACCAGAAGGCCCCCGAGGTCCAGGTGGTGCCCACGGGCTCGCTCGCGCTCGACATCGCGCTCGGCGCCGGCGGGTTGCCGCGCGGCCGCGTGGTCGAGATCTACGGGCCGGAGTCGTCCGGTAAGACGACGCTCACGCTGCATGTCATCGCAGAGGCGCAGAAGCGCGGTGGCATCTGCGCCTTCGTCGACGCCGAGCACGCGCTCGACGTGGTCTACGCCCGCAAGCTCGGCGTCAAGACCGACGATCTCCTCGTCTCGCAGCCCGACAACGGCGAGCAGGCCCTCGAGATCGCCGACATGCTCGTGCGCTCCGGCGCCATCGACGTCGTCGTGGTCGACTCCGTTGCAGCGCTGGTGCCCAAGGCGGAAATCGAAGGCGAGATGGGTGACTCGCACGTCGGCCTCCAGGCGCGCCTCATGTCGCAGGCGCTGCGCAAGCTCACCGGCACCATCTCGAAGAGCAACACGCTCGTCGTCTTCATCAACCAGATCCGCATGAAGATCGGCGTCATGTTCGGCAGCCCCGAGACCACCACAGGTGGCAACGCGCTCAAGTTCTACGCCTCGGTGCGCCTCGACATCCGTCGCATCGGCGCCATCAAGCAGGCCGAGAAGGCCATCGGCAACCGTACCAAGGTCAAGGTCGTGAAGAACAAGCTCGCGCCGCCGTTCCGCGAGGTCGAGTTCGACATCATGTACGGCGAGGGTATCTCGAAGGAGGGCGACATCCTCGACCTCGCATCCGAGGCCAACGTCGTCGAGAAGTCCGGCGCGTGGTTCGCCTGGAAGGGCGAGCGCATCGGCCAGGGCCGCGAGAACGCCAAGGAGTTCCTCAAGAACAACCCGGTCATCATGGCGGACATCGAGCGCGCGGTTCTCGAGAAGCACGGCATCGTGCGTCACGGCGAGCTCGGTCGCACCGACGGTAAAGAGGGCAAATCTGAGCGCAGCGACGCGAAGGCAGACCCCAAGGAAGACGCCAAGCCCGGCAAGGCGGAAGCGAACGGCGCGGCGGCCAAGAAGCGCGCGGCTGCCGAGGCGCCCACGGCGTAGCTCGCACTCACCGAGGCCGGATCTTTCGATGGAGATCCAGCCTCGGTGGAGGCAGCACGACGTGGCCCTACCGCAACCGCCTCGGTTCGCCGCCAGCCGATGGCGACAGCCTGGCTGACCCGGGCCGCGCCGGCGGAGCTTCACCAGACGACTCCGCAAAACATCACCCGGCACATCGCCTCCATCTACGAAGACGTCGAGCTCGACGAGGAGGCAACTTGTAAGGAGTTCTTACAAGCTCGAGACGAGGGTGCGAGGCAGGTGCTACGCGCCCTCGAACACCACGGCTTGCCGATGTGATCTTGCCCCGGTTTCGTGGACGGCTTGATCACGCTGCTCGAGTCACCCTCGCAGCGTGAAGCTTCTCGTACGCTGCCGGGCTCTGGTAGCCGAGCGTCGAGTACCTTCGATGCCGCTTGTAGAAGATCTCGATGTACTCGTGGATGGCAGACATCGCCTCGGCGCGAGACGCCCAGGAGCGCCGAAAGAGGAGGTCGTTCTTCAGCGTGCCGAAGAAGCTCTCGACGACTGCGTTGTCCCAGCAGTGCCCCTTGCGGCTCGTTCTGCACTCGATGCCGACCGACGGTAGTCATGAGGGCATCGACCACGATGTCGACGACGCGTCGTGCAAAGAGGTCGATGACGACGGACAGGTAGAGCCAGCCTTCTCACGTCCAGACGTACTTGATGTCGCTGACCCGCACTCGATCCGGCACAGCGACGGTGAATCCGCGGTCGAGTACGTTCGGCATCGTCGCCGCGTTCGTTGCGCCGCTCGACGGATGGCGTCACTTCCGCTTCGACCGGCCCGACAGGCAGCGCTCGCGCAGCTCTCGCAGCACGCGAGGGCCTTCGTACGTGCCACGACCTGCTTGATGCGCCGCCACGACGAGGCGCGCGTATTCCAGGGCGTGCTCGATGGTCCTCGGTTCTTCCACGCGCAGTACCCGCTCTTCGACACACGCAACACCCGGCACAGCATCCAGCTCCGTGACGCCGAAACCGTGAGGTCGAGGTCGGCCGCCACCGCCGTCACCGACCTGCCGCTCGACCTTACGAGTTGGACTGCCTTCGCCTTGAACTCCTCCGTGAAGCTCCTACGCTGCCGCTTCTCCATGAACACGCCTCGAGGCACTGTCGCCTCTCGTCGGGTGTCCACGAAACCCGGGCGAGATCAGATCGGAACCGAGCGTGGTGCGTATCCACCGGCATCCTTGCATGGAGCGCGCGACCCGAGTGGTCGCGTGCTCGGGAGTCAAAGAGCCGATGGCGCCCCGCCGTGATCCGTCCGAACACACGCTCGCAGAGGTGGACCTCCTCGTGGAGCGTGCCCGGGGCGGCGACAGCGCGGCCTTCGGCCGGCTCGTCGAGCGCTTCCGCCCCCGCATCTACGCGCTCGGCCTGCACCTCACGGGCTCGCGCGCCGAGGCCGACGATGTCGCGCAGGAGGCCTTCCTGCGGGCCTGGAACCGCATCGGGAGCTTCGAGGGGCGCAGTCAGTTCTTCACGTGGATCTACCGCATCGCCGTGAACCGCGCGCTCAATGGTCGGCGCGATGGCAAGCGTCGCGAATCGGTCGGGCTCGACGATCCGCGCGTGCAGGCCGCCATCGCCGTCGACGCGTACGGAGATCCGCGACGCGCCACAGAGCTGCGGCAGAGCTACACCCGACTCGTCGCCGCACTCGACGCGCTGTCGCCGACCCTGCGCTCGACGGTCGTCCTCGTCGCGCTGCAGGGCCTCTCGCACGACGAGGCCGGCATCGTCCTCGGCTGTCCGAGCGGCACCGTCGCATGGCGCATGCACGACGCGCGCGCTCGCCTGCGCGCGGCGATCGACGGCCCCGTCGAGCAGCGAGACGAGCGGCTCGACGTGGTGATGCGCCTCGTCCCCACCTTCTAGTTCGCCTTCGCCGCGAGCCTACGGCGTGACGAGCGTGTAGGGCCCGACCAGCGCCTCGAGCTCACCGCCGATCACCTTCTCGTCCCCGACGAAGACGAGCGACATGTCGGACGGATGCAGCGCCGCGGCTGCGCGCGTGATGTCCGCTGCGGTGACCGCACCCACCTTCGCGGCATAGGTCGCGAAGTAGTCCGCCGGCAGGCCGAACACGGTGATCGCGGCGAGCGAAGACGCTACCTGCGTCGGCGTCTCGAACTGGCGGGCGAGCGAGCGCTGCAAGGTGGCCTTCGCGAGCGCGAGCTCCCGGTCGTTCACGTCGCCGAGGCGCAGGCGGTCGAGCTCGGCGAGGAAATCCACGAGCGCCGCGCGCGTGACGGCGGTCTTCACGGGCGCGCCGGCGGAGAATGGCCCGCCGTCGCGACGGAACGCGAACTCCGAGCGCGCACCGTACGTGTACCCCTTCTCCTCGCGCAGCTTGCCGTTCAGGCGGCTCGAGAAGTTGCCGCCGAAGATCGTGTTGAGGACCGTGAGCGCGAAGTAGTCGGGCGAACTCCGCGGTGGACCCGGCTCGAACGCGCGGATCTCCGTCTGCGCGGCGCCCGGCCTGTCCACGAGGACGATCTGCCGCTTGCGCGCCGGTGCCTCGGGGGGGACTGCGGCTGCGACTCCGAGTGCGGCTCCGCGCCCCGAGCTCCGTACCTTCCCGAACGCGCGATCGAGCTTCTTGCGCAAAGCCTGCAGGTCGATGTCGCCGACGGCAATGACGGTGGCGCGCGCCAGCGGCAGTCGATCGTGGTGCCACGCGACGAGCTCGTCGCGCGTGACCGCGCCGAGGCCCGCCGCGCTACCCTGCACGAGCTGGCCGTAACGATGGTCCTTGCCGTACACGGCGCGCGCGCCGGCAAGCGCGGCCTGGGTCGCGGCCTGATCACGGAGCTGCGCGAGGCGCGTGACGGACTCGCTGCGCACGCGCTCGACCTCCTCCGCGTCGAAGCGCGGCCGCAGCACCACGTCGGCGAGCAGCATGAGCGCGGGATCGAGCTTGGTCGTGAGCGTGGTCAGCGACACGAGCGTCGAATCCCAGGTCGAGTTGCTCTCGAGGCGCGCACCGATGCGCTCGATCTCCGTGGCGAGCTCGATGGAGGGGCGCTGCCCCGCGCCGTTGGTGAGCAGGTCGGCGGTGAAGCTTGCGAGACCGGCGCGGCCGGCGGGGTCCTGCGTTCCGCCGACGGGCCACACCACGAGCAGCGTCGCCAGTGGGAGGCGCGTGCGGCGAACAACCAGAAGCTCGGCGCCGCACGCGAGCCGCGTCCGCTCGGGCTTCGGCAGCGCGAAGGGCCGCGCTGCACCCTCGGTGGGTATGTCGCGATCCCGCGGCACGTGCGGCGCCTCGACGACGGTACGAGGCGCAGCGGAATCCGGGTGCGCCTCGGCCTTCGGCGCGGGCGAGGGGGCAGGCGCGGCCGGCTGTACGACCACCGGCCTGTCCGCATGGTGCGCGCAGGCCCCGAGGAGTGCCGCCGGTAAAGAAGCGGCCAGGACGACGCAGAGCAAACGCTTCACTGCTGCACCTCCAGGCGCTTGCGCGGATGCACGACCATGCGGACGCGAAAGGCTCCGAGCCCCCGCAGCGCGTCGCGGATCGAGTCGGGCGTGGCCGCGCGATACCGCGCGAGGTCGCGCTCGAGGAACCCCGGATCCCGGGCAACGTAGTCGTACTGCAGGAGGCGTCCGCTCCGCGCCGGCAGCGACATGAGGCCGTACACCGTGCTGGCCTCGAGCTGGGTGAGAGCGCGCGCGAGCTCGTCCTTCGTGATGGGCATCTTGTTGCCGCGGATGTTCTCGAGCTCGTCATCCACCACCATCTCGATCTCGGCGGACGTGTGACCAGGCTTCACCGATACGGTCACCTCGAAGCTGCTCTCGAGCAGCCCCGACTGCTGTTCGACGGCGACGCTCTGCGCGATCTGCAGCTCGTGGACGAGCCTCCGGTGCAGGCGGCCAGCGCTCGGCCCGAGTACGCTCGAGAGCAGGTCGAGGTCCGCGTCGCCGGGCTGCATCACGGCCGGGCTCGGCCACGCGAGCGTCACACGCTCGAGGGTCACCGCGTCCTCGAGCTCGATGTTCTTGTTCGCGGTGAGCGCCGCCACCGGCAGCGGCGCGGGCCGCTCGGTGCGCGCCGGCGACGAGCGGTCGGGACGGTCGAGATCGCTCGGGATGCCACCGAAGTGCTCGGTCACGAGCTTCTTCGCGGTCGGCAGATCGACGTCGCCCGCGATCGCCAGGGTCGCGTTACCCGGTCGGTAGTAGCGCCGGAAGAACCCGCGGATGTCGGCGAGCGACGCGCGCTCGAGGTCGGCGTGGTCGCCGATCGTGAGCCAGTGGTAGGGATGCCCGGCAGGAAAGAGCGCCTCGGAAAGCGGGCGCACCGACGATCCGTAGGGTCGGTTCTCGTAGTTCTGGCGGCGCTCGTTCCGCACGACGTCGCGCTGGTTGTCGAGCGAGTGTTGCGTGAGCCCGTCGAGCAGGTGGCCCATTCGATCGGCCTCGAGAAAGAGTGCGCGCGACAAAAAGCTCGACGGCACGGTCTCGTAATAGTTGGTGCGATCACGGTTAGTCGAGGCATTGCACGTCCCCCCTGCCTCGATGACGGACTGGAAGTGCTGCCCATCGGCGACGTTGCGCGAGCCTTTGAACATGAGGTGCTCGAACAGGTGTGCGTAGCCGGTCTTGCCCGGCGCCTCGTCCTTGCTACCCACATGATAGAAGAGCTCGACCGCGACGATCGGCGTCGAGTGGTCCTCGTGGACGAGGACCTCGAGGCCGTTCGGCAGCTCGAACCGCTCGAACGGGAGGAGCGACTTCTCGGCGGGGACGCCCTTCGCGGCGTACGTGCCAGCACCGGACAGCAGTGCGAACGAGATCATTGCTACGTGGATCGCGCGCCGCATCGCAGCTCCTCTGGGACGATGCTCGCATCAGTAGCATACTGGCGGTCGATGAGCGCCTGCCCGTCGTGCCGAGAGGCCACGCACCCCGAGGACGAGATCTGCATGAGCTGTGGCGAGCCGCTCGCTGCCGGCAGGTATGCGCCGCAGCCGGCCAGCTCCCCGCCACCGCCCATTGCCGCGGTTCCGGTGCCGAAGCGCAAGCTCCGCGTCGAGGAGTCGGATCCCGTGCGCTGCCCCGGCTGCGGGTCGCCGTCGCGCGCGGCACGCTGCCCCGGCTGCGGCGCGGTGCTGCGCCGTGACGACTAGCTAGCGGATCCTGCCGACACCGTATCGAGAAAGAAGCTCTTCACCTTCGTGGTGAGCGGGTCGCGTCGGAGCGCGGCGCGGTCGAGCGTGCGCGTCTTGCCCTCGCGCCGCATCCGGTTCACGAGACCATCGAACTGCTGGCCGACCCGTCGGTCATCGTCGTGGTTGTGCGAGCCGACCACCACGGGCCCCTTCGCGCCGAAGCGAGCGAGCTTCTGGTGCATCGACCCTTCGTTGCGGCGGCATCGCCGGCGAACTCGGTGACCTCCAGCGCATGCTCGGGGACGCGCTCGTACAGGCCGCGGAGCTGATCGTGGAACGCGAGCGCCACGTTGCGTGCCTCGCCCTACTGGGCCGTCGTCGAGCTCACGTGGAGATCCACGTCGACGCCGCGGTTCATCGCTGCGACGAGGCGCCGAACGCACGGGGTGCCGCCGAGTTGGTGCTCTCCACGGGCGTGATCTCCGCCATCGCGTCGGAGCCGGCTTCACGCGACCCGCGACCTCGACGATGCGGTCGATGACCTTCGACGTCTCCGGTCCGGTGAAGGAGACGTCGGTGTCGCGGAAAGTGAGCATGCGCTTCTCCGTTTAACCCCGTCCGCTCCACGCGTACGTGTTGCCGATGTTGATGCCGCCCGTGATGACCTTCGCGGGCTCGCCTTCCTTTCACGTGACGAGGAGCTTGTCGTGGTCGCGGCCGCGCAGCATCGAGCCGAGCCTGGAGCGGCTCGTAGGAACGACGTTGCCGAGGAGCGCAAGCGATTGTGGCCCGTGCCCTTGACGTCGAACTCAACCAGCTCGCGACCGGTGTCCTCGTCGAGGAACGCATACGTCTCGAGCAGCACGACGTCGGCGTTGCGGCTGTTCTCGTTGCGCTCGCGGAAGGAGTGATGTTCGCTCGTAAGAGGTGCGCGCTGTGACCCTCGACCAGCGGCTCCGCGAGCGCGGGCGCGCAGAAGGCAGCTACCGGCAGTGGAGAGAGGAGGGCGCTGCGCATCGACAATCGCTCGATGCGTTTGACTCTCGCGGGTGCGGGTGGGTATACGGGCCTGCCCATGCCCCGGCCCGCGTCCCTCGCATCGCTCACGCCGCTCGTCGAGGTGGCCGAGGTTCGCGTGCTCTACGTGGACACGGACCAGATGGGCGTCGTGAACAACGTGCACTACCTGCGCTTCTTCGAGGTTGGCCGCGCGGAGTGGATCCGGGCCCGCGGTCGCGCCTACCGGGAGCTCGAGCAGGGCGGCCTCATGCTGCCCGTCGTCGAGGCCCACGTCCGCTACCGCGCTCCCGCTCGCTACGACGACCTGCTCGCCATCGAGGCGGGCCCGAGCGCGATCACGGCCGCGACCCTCACGTTCTCGTACGCGATCCACCGCAAGCACGACCGCCAGCTCCTCGCCGAGGGCTGGACCCGCCACGCATCGATGGACCTGCAAGGCCGGGTTCGGCGGCTCAGCGAAGACACGCTGCGCCTGCTCGGCCTGTCCGCCGATGATCAGAGAGGAACGAATCAAGATGGATGACCGCAACCTCGGGCTCGACATGGTGCGCGTGACCGAGGCGGCCGCGCTCTCGTGCGCCCGCTTCATGGGCCTCGGTGACGCGATGGGGGCCGACAAGGCTGCCGTCGACGCGATGCGCCGCGCCTTCGATTTGCTGAACATTCGCGGCACGATCGTCATCGGCGAGGGCGAGCGCGACGAGGCCCCGATGCTCTTCATCGGCGAGCAGGTGGGCGCGGGCTGGAGCGAGGCGGGGAACGACTCGCGCGTGGACATAGCCGTCGATCCCCTCGAGGGCACGAACCTCTGCGCAACGGGATCGCCCGGCGCCATCGCGGTCATGGCGTTCGCCGACGACGGCAAGTTTCTCAACGCGCCGGACACGTACATGGAGAAGCTCGCGGTCGGTCCGCAGGGCCGCGGCGCGATCGACATCACGAAGCCCGCGACGTGGAACCTCCACGCACTCGCCGAGGCGAAGCGCTGCAAGGTCGACGAGCTCACCGCGATCATCCTCGAGCGCCCGCGTCACGAGGCGCTCATCGCCGAGGTCCGCAAGGCCGGCGCGCGCATCCGCCTCATCACCGATGGCGACGTGTCCGGTGCGATCGCCACGTGCAACCCCGGCGTCGACATCCTCTTCGGCACCGGCGGCGCCCCCGAGGGGGTGCTCGCGGCAGCCGCGCTCCGCTGCACGGGCGGCGAGATGCAGGGCCGCCTCAAGTATCGCAACGACGACGAGCGACGTCGGGCCGAGAAGATGGGCGTGAAGGATCACGAGCGCGTCTACAAGACCGAGGACCTCGCATCCGGCGACGTCCTCTTCGCCGCGACCGGCGTCACGGATGGGCCCGGCCTGCAGGGCGTGCACGTCTTCTCCGGTGGTGCCACGACGCAGTCCATCGTCATGCGCAGCAAGTCCGGCACCGTGCGCACCATCGCCGCGACGCACGCCTTCGAGCGCAAGCCGAATTACGGGTGGCTCAAGTCGACGTGACGAGCGGCCTGCGAGGTGCACGAGCTCGCGAGGTCCGCGGGCAGGTGCTCGGCGCAAAGCCGCTCGTAGCAAAAGCTCGACGAGCCGTCGTCGCGTCTGTACGAGCAAGCCGAGCCGCCGCGCCGTGTTGCGCGCAAAGCCCGCCGGCAAAGTGACCGCCGGATCGGTCTGCGCGACGATGAGGGCTGCGAGCGCGACGGGGAGGCTGACCGACATGCGCTTCTTCAGCGCTGGATGACCGCGACGCAAGACGAGGCGCATGTCTTCGTGCGCCACCTTCTGCTGCAGGATGCCCACGAGCGGACGAAGCCGGGTGCCGTAAGCGATCTTTACTTCGTCCGCTTGCAACGCCCTCTCGACGCCGTCGGCGAGCGCGCGCGTGATGGTGGTGGCGACGCCGGCGCCTCGCACCGGCGCAAGGTCGCCCACGTCGACGTGCCGGAGGCCGTCGCGCAGGAGGCGATGCTCGGCGCCGAAATGCCGGAGTGGATGGTGGCCGCGATGATGGAGCTGCACGCCATCCGACGAGGCGGGCTACTCCGCAGAGGTCACGGGTACGTTCTCCGAGCTCGTCGGGCGCCCTGCGACGCCGCTTTGCGTGCTGGCCGAGCAGCGTGCGTCCGTGTGGAAGCTCTGGCTCCGACATCTCGCTCACCGGGGATGGGTTTTTCGCATCCACTGCCTTTTTCGTGACCACTCCTATCGCGGTGCGTACTGCACATCGGCATCGCGACGCCTGGCGAAGCTGCACCAGGAAGCGACGCGGGAGGCGTCCTCGTGAAAGCTTTGGTTCTGCTCGACGCTCGGGTCGCTTCCGCAGCGGATGCAACGGGTCCAGCACTGCAATACGCTCGGCTGGCCAGGCAGGCGGCCACCCCATGGTTCGCCACGCGCTTTTCAGCGACACGCCTGCGCTCGTCGCGCTCGGCGTGGCCACCGGGTTCCTCGGAGCGGGCGAAGCCGACGCCCTCCTTCGCCGCACCCTCGACGACCAGCACGGCCGAGAGCTCGGGGCCGACCACGAGGTCCGCGTAGGGGTCGATCCGGTCGATGCGGCGCCCGGCGGCTGGGTTTACTTCGCTCCGGATGACATCGCGGCAGCTCTTCTGGATCGGTGCCGACCGGTCGCGTCACGGCAAAGGGGTCGGCAATGCATTGCTCGATTTCGTTGAAGAGCACGTGGCTCGCGCGGACGGCCGCGGCCACACGATCCGTTTCGTCGCTCCGGATCGCTACGGTGAAGGCGAGAACAAGCTGACGTTCCCGAAGAATCTGTGAGCCCGCACGGAGG
>JAYTLP010000170.1:0-4417 GCA_043729375.1 Myxococcales bacterium | reverse complement strand
CTCGTGCAGGGCCTGCTTGGCGAACTTCAGCTTCACGCCGTCCATGTCGAACAGCTTCTGGTACTGCTTGATGAGCGCGTTCTTGGGCTTGATGAGGATGTCGACGAGCGCCTCTTCCGAGAGCTCGTGCAGCGGCGCGATGACCGGAAGGCGCCCGCAGAACTCGGGGATCATGCCGTACTTCAGCAGGTCCTCGGGCTGCACGTCCTTCAGGTACTCCCACACCTTCTTCTCGTTCTTCGACACGATCTTCGCGCCGAAGCCCATCTGCTTCTGACCGACGCGGTTCTCGATGAGCTCCTCGAGCCCCGTGAATGCGCCCCCGCAGATGAAGAGGATGTTCGTGGTGTCGACCTGAAGGAACTCCTGCTGCGGGTGCTTGCGGCCACCCTTCGGCGGCACGTTGCAGATGGTGCCCTCGAGGATCTTGAGCAGCGCCTGCTGTACGCCCTCGCCCGAGACGTCACGCGTGATGCTCGGGTTGTCGGACTTGCGCGCGATCTTGTCGATCTCGTCGATGTAGACGATGCCGCGCTGCGCCTTCTCGATGTCGTGGTCGGCGTTCTGCAGCAGGTTGACGATGATGTTCTCGACGTCCTCGCCGACGTAACCCGCCTCGGTGAGGTTGGTGGCATCCGCGATCGCGAACGGAACGTTGAGGATGCGCGCGAGCGTCTGCGCGAGCAGCGTCTTGCCACAGCCCGTGGGGCCCAGCAGGAGGATGTTCGACTTCTGCAGCTCGACGTCGCTGTCCTTGGTACCGCCCTCGGCGGACTGGGCGCGCGCGCCGATGCGCTTGTAGTGGTTGTGCACGGCAACCGCGAGAATCTTCTTCGCGCGATCTTGCCCGATGACGTACTCGTCGAGGACGGCCTTGATCTCGGCGGGCTTGGGCACCGCACCGAGGCCGTAGGACTGCTCTTCCTTCTCGATCTCCTCGGCGATGATGTCGTTGCAGAGCCCGATGCACTCGTCGCAGATGTAGACGGTGGGCCCCGCGATGAGCTTCTTGACCTCCTTCTGGTTCTTTCCGCAGAAGGAACAGCTCAGGTTGCCGCCTGCCTCGTCGCGACGCTTGCCGGCCTCCATTAGACGGGAGCCTTCCCGCCCCCCTCCACCCGGCAAAGCCGGGCGAGGCCTTCCCCCTGTCGCGCGTTGCTCGCGCGAGCTTCGGAGGCATTCGGGTGGCGTGCGCTGACGAAGGTCATGACTACTTCTTGCCCTCTTCCTTCTTCTTCACGAGGACCTCGTCGATGAGACCGTAGGTCTTCGCCTCGTCGGCCGACAGGAAGTAGTCGCGCTCGGTGTCGTACTTGATCTTCTCGATGGGCTGGCCGGTGTGCTTGGCCATGAGCTCGTTCATGCGATCACGCGTCTTCAGGATCTCCTTCGCGTGGATGTCGATGTCCGTGGCCTGACCCTGAAAGCCACCGAGCGGCTGGTGGATCATGACGCGCGCATTCGGGAGCGCGAAGCGCTTGCCCTTGGCGCCGGCGGTGAGAAGAAACGCGCCCATCGACGCTGCCTGACCCATGCAGATGGTGGCGACGTCGCAGCGGATGTACTGCATCGTGTCGTAGATCATCATGCCGGCCGTCACGAGGCCGCCCGGCGAGTTGATGTACATCATGATGTCCTTGTCCGGATCCTCCGACTCGAGGAACAGGAGCTGAGCGACGATTGCGTTGGCACTCTCGTCGGACACGGGCCAGCCGAGGAACACGATGCGGTCCTTGTAGAGCCGCGACCAGATGTCCATGCTGCGCTCGCCACGGTGCGTCTGCTCGATGACGCCGGGCACCGGGATGTAGTTCTGAACGTTCACCGACGAGCTGCCGTGCTGCGGGTAGCGATTGGACATGGGGCGAGGCTCCTGGGTGCCTGGTGCGGTGGCGAGGTGCTGCAGGGTGCAGCGCCGTCGACGATCTTAAGGTGCAACAGTAATTTTTGCCCGCGACATCAGCAAGTCAAGGGTCTTCTCTTCACGAAGCTGGTAGCGCACGGCGTCGAGCCGGCCTTCCTTCTGTAGCTCCGCCTTCAGCTTCGGCACGGACTTTTGCCGGGCTTCTGCCATCTCGGCGAGCTTCTTCTCGTAGTCGGCGTCGGACACCTCGACCTTCTCCAGCGTGGCGATGGCGTCGACGAGGAACGCTGCGCGTACCTCGTTGGTGGCATCCTCGCGGAGATCGTCGCGCATCCGCTGCGAGTCGAGCTTGCCCTGCGCCTCGAGCGCGCGCGGATCGATGCCGCGCATCATCATCTGCATCTTCGCGCGCTGGACGAGCGCATCGAGCTGGCGATCCACGAGCGAGGCCGCGACGGGGAACGGGTTCTTCTTGAGAATCTCCTTCACGAGATCGCGGCGGACCTCCACCTTCGCGGCCTTGTCGTCCTCCGCGAGCAGGCGCGTCTTCGTCTTCTCGCGCAGCTCCGCCAGCGTGTCGGCCTCGCCCGTGTCCTTGGCGAACTCGTCGTCCATGGCCGGGATGACCTTCTCGCGCGCCTCGTGGACCGTGATCTTGAGCGTGGCCTTCTTGCCCTCGGCCGTGGTCTCGCCCTCCTTCGCTTCGGGTGCCGGCGAAGTGAACGTCACCTCGTGCTCCTTCGCCGTTACGGGGATGCCGAGCAGCGCCTTGCCGAGGCCGGGGATCGGATCCGCGGTGGGCTCGGAGAGGTCGACCATGAAGCCGTCCTTCTCGTACTTCTCCTCGCCGAGCGTGCCGACGGCGCGGAGCACCACCACGTCGCTACTGCCGACGAGCATGTCGGGGCGCTGGGCCGCGTCGATCACGTTGTACTCGGTGAGCTCGCGACGCTTCTGATCGAGCGTGCGCTCGACGTCCTCGTCCGCGACCTTCGCGCCCCGCTGCGTCACCGTGGCGTCGAAGTAGTCCTTCGGCTCGACATTGGAACGGACCTCGACGAGCGCGGAGTAGTGGAAGTTCTTGCCCTTGTGCAGGTGCGCATCGTTCACGACCGGCTCGGAGACGGGCTCGAGCTTGTGGTCGGTCGCCGCCTGGATGAACGTCTCCTGCACGAGCTTCTGGATGAGGTCTTGCTCGACCTGGCGACCGTACATCCGCTCCAGCATGTCGCGCGGGACCTTGCCCTTGCGATAACCCTTGAGCGCGACCGAGCGCTGCAGATCGCGATATGCCTCGTCGAGCTTGACCTGCACGGCAGGCCAGGGAAGCTCGACGGCAACCTTCTTCTCGACGGGGGACAGCTCGGAGATCGTGACCTGCATGGAACCTCTTGGGTGATGTAGTGTTCAGCGCGCGAGACGCAACGCCGGGCAGCCGGTGTGCCACGCGCCCCTCCGACGGTCAAGAGACCCGGTCTTGCGCTACGCTCGACGCGTGCGCTCTCCGCCTCGCAGTCACGGCTCCGGCCTCGTCCCCGACCGCGCGGCCTTCGGTGCCTGTCCCGAGAGCGTGCTCTTCGAGCTTGGTGCGCTCGTCTTCCACCCCGAGAACATCGAGCTCGGCGAGAACGTGTACGTCGGCCACCACGCGATCTTGAAGGCGTATCACAAGAACCGTCTCGTCATCGGCGCGGGCACATGGATCGGCCAGGCGGCATTCTTCCACGCGGCGGGCGGGCTCACCATCGGGCGAGACGTCGGCATCGCGCCGCACGTGCAGATCCTCACGTCGCGGCACGCCGACCCGGGTCGCGATCGACCGATCATGGAAGGCGCGCTCGAGCTCCTGCCCGTCGTCATCGAGGACGGCTGCGACCTCGGCATCGGCGCAATCATCCTGCCGGGCGTCACCATCGGTCGCGGCGCGCAGATAGGCGCGGGCGCCGTCGTGACGAAGAGCGTGCCCGCCTACGCCGTCGCTGCCGGCAATCCCGCGCGCCTCCTGCGCGAGCGCTGAGCCTCCACCTTTACGATCCTCGCGAGCTTCTCGGCTCGCGAGAGCCGCTTCCACTCGGCCTCCTTGCGCAGCGCATCGCCTCGATCCTCGGCGCGCTCCTTGTGCACGAGCGTCAGCGGCAGGCGCCCGCGTGTGTACCGCGCACCCGCGCCACGTCTGTGTACCTCGATGCGGCGCTCCACGTCGTTCGTCATTCCGCAGTACAGCGAATCGTCGCCGCAGCGGAGAAGATAGACAAACCAGCGCATTATCCTAATTTTACCGCAACCGCGATCCGCCGTACAATCGCGTAGTGCGAGCGCTGCCGAGAACGATCGTCTTAGGACTCGCGCTGCTCGCCGCGCTACCCGCGCGCGCGGAGGACCCCGACACCGAGATAGCGCGGCGTCACTTCATTGCGGGCGCGAAGCTCTACGAGGGCGCCCATTACGATGCGGCGATCTCGGAGTTCACCGCGGCGCGCGTCGTGAAGAGCTCGCCCGCCTTCGACTACAACATCGCGCGCTGCCACGACCGCCTCGAGCGGGTCGCCGCGG
>JAYTLP010000169.1:0-3245 GCA_043729375.1 Myxococcales bacterium | reverse complement strand
GCAGCATCGAGTCGATCTCGTGCTCGCGCGTGCCGTACGTGCCCATGAGCCGCTTGAGCGTGCTCGGCTCGTACGCCGCGTAGTGGAAGACGTGCAGCGTCTCGTCCGCGCGCCAGCGCTCGTACATCCAGTCGACGAACGTCTCGAACGCGCGACGCTCCTGCCTTTTGTCGTACGCCCAGAAGTCCGTGAACTCGCCTTGCCCGTGCGTGACGCCGTAGAGGTACTCGAGGCCGCCGTCCTCGAACGGATAGCCCTCCATGTCGAAGAAGAGGTCGTTCTTCGACGCGGGTGGCAGCAGCGCGAGGCCCAGCTTGTCGCCGCGCTCCTCGTCGCCGAGGAGCTCCCACAGCGGCGGGTGCTTTCCGGCCGACGCCCGCTGCAGCTTCGCCTGCCCGCGCAGCCTCGTGAACGTGCGCTGCGCCATGCGAGGCACGCGCGGGACGGTCGTGTCCGCGAGCTGCTGGAATGTCTCGATGCCGTGGTTGGCGAGGCGCTTCACCTGCAGCTTGCTGATGTTCGCGACGCAGCACGGGTGGTCGACGCTGTCGAACCACGCCTCCGCCAGGTCCGACCAGTGACGGTGATCGGCGCCCACCTCGGGCCGTGGCTCCACCTCCGGATCGTGCGCGTCCTGCGCCTCGAGGAAGGCCTCCTTGACGGCGCGGTAGTAGTAGTAGAACTCGTCGGTGCGGAACGGTCGCAGTTCACCGTCGCCGGTGACGATGGCGAGCTCGGTAGGGCGGTGGCCGAGCAGCGGCTCCAGCATCTCGGCGTACGCGCAGAGCTGCAGGAGGAAGTACGGCTTGGGCTTGCGCGCCAGCTTCGTGTCGACGACCTGGTACGTCCAGCCGAGCGTGGTGCCGGGCGCACCGACGCGGAACAGGAAGTCGGCGTACCCGAAGAAGCGCTCGTGGCGCAGCGCCGCCTGGAACACCACCTCTCGCCCCGCGCGGATGGCCACCTCGGTGGCGACGAAGCTCGCGTCGCCCCTGGCACGCGGGATCTCGCAGACGTCGTGCGTCCCACGCAGCCTGGCGAGGAACGCGGCCTCGTGCTCGTTGCCCTTCTCGGCCGCGAGCTCGAGCTGCGGGTCCCGCACGCGCTCGCCCGGGTACGCGCTCGGCTCGTCGCACGCGCGGCGATCCATGAACGACGCGCACGGGCTCTCGAAGAAGACGTGGAGGTCGGTGGGGGAGAAGTACAGCTGACCGTCTTCGCGTCTCAGCATGCGGGCGTCGTCATGGGCGTCTCCAGAGTTTCACGGCTCGTGGCGGAATTCTAGGCTCGCGTGGTAGGGCAGGAGTGCATGGTGAGGAGGTTTACCCGGTGGGTGTGACGGGTGGGGTCATGGCGGCGGATCGAGCCGTGTGCCCTTCGTCGTGACAGCGTGAAGCCATCCTCGTGCGCGGGGTGCTGATGACCATGGAGCCCGGACCGCAATCGCCCGCGATGCGCCTCGGCAATTGCCCGCGATGCGCAGCCAAGCCGCCGGGGAGCCGACGGATCGCAAGCGCCCGTGGCACGAGCTGCTGGCCCTCGTCCCGACGCTCGAGGCCGCAGCCGCGACGACATCGCAGCCGCGACGACATCGCAGCCGCAACGACACCGCAGCCGCGACGACGCGGCGACAGCGGCGCCGCCTGCACCAGCTCGTCCGCCAGCTCCGCGCCATCGCGGAGATGACCGCAGCCTACGAACTGGCGCGTGTCTACCCCTGCTTCCGCGCGCTCCCCGTGTAGCCCATCAGCGTCGAGCGGGTGAAGCGAAAGGCGAAGCGGTCGGAGACGCGGCCCGTGCGCAGCATCCGGAACAGCTCGCGGTCGAAGATCGGGCGTGACCCGCGCAGCGCCGTGGTCACGAGGCCCTCCTCCGCCAGCCACGCCACCAGCTCCTTCGGCCGCACGAACAATCGAAGCACGTGCATGTGCTTCGGCGTGTTCGCCACGAACAGCTCCACGCCCTTGATGACGATGAGCCACGACAGCACATTGCGATCGAAGGTGTGGAAGAAGAGCACGCCGCCCGGCTTCAACACGCGCGCGGCCTCGGCGACGAGCGCGCGCGGCGCCTCGACGTGCTCGAGGAGGTCCATCGCGCACACGGCGTCGAACGTCGCCGCCGCGAACGGGAGCTTCGTCGCGTCCCCGTTCTGGTAGCGCACCGTCCCCGTCGTGTCGTAGCGCGCCGCCACCTCGAGGGCCGGGTCCGACATGTCCATCCCGACCACGCGATGGCCCGCCTTCGCCAGCGCGTTCGACAGGAAGCCGCCGCCGCACCCGATGTCGAGCACGTCGCAGGCACGTCCCGCGAACGCTGCATGCAGCTCGCCCAGCACCCACGGGTTGCGAAGCCGCGACTCGGCCCTCAGGAGCGCGACCGGATCGTCGTCGGCGCGGTACCAGCGATCACCGAGCGTGTCGTAGATGTCGTTGTTTACGGCCGGGGGGACGGCGGCGGGGCGGACCATACGAATCTCCAGTAGACGATCTGATAGAGAGCGAACACCAGCGACAGAGCGAGCTGGCCGGCGAGGAGCTGCCGGTGCCCGCCCAGCTTCCACAGCCAGCCGGCTGCACCGAGCACCACGGGATGGAGGAGGAACAGCACCGAGTGCAGCCACTGCTCCGCCGGCTCACACTCGATTGCGTGGACGAGCTCGTCCTTCGTGATGAAGAGGCACGAGAAGACGGACAGCGCGACGTAGGTAGTCAGCGCACCCGAGCGCTCCGGCGACACCACCAGCAAGAACGCAAAGCACGCCACGACGGTCAGCGTGTCGAGCGGGTGCCCGACCCGCTCCCAGCGGGGCAGCCCGCGCTTGCGGTGAAACCAGCCCTCGTCGAAGAGCATGGCGATGCCCTGGAGCACGACGGGGACGAGGAAGACGAGCGGACTCATCGCTTCTGGAAGATACCACCGCACACGGTCAGTCCCGGCCCGAAGGCGAGACTGCACACGATGGTGTTCGAAGGGACGCGACGCTCGGCGACGAGGCGCTGCCACACGTGGGGCAGCGTGGCCGACGACATGTTGCCGTACTCGAACAGGATGTCCTGGCTCGGTTCGAGCTGCGCGTCTCCGAGCTCGAGCGCGCGCCCGATGCCCTCGATGATCTTCGGTCCACCCGGGTGGATGGCGAACGCGCTGTCCTTCAGGTCGCGGGCGACGTCGAGGCCGGCCTTCTCGTAGAGGCGGCTCACGAAGCCGCGCAGCGCAGCACCGATGCGCGCCGGCACGTTGCG
>JAYTLP010000168.1:0-13526 GCA_043729375.1 Myxococcales bacterium | reverse complement strand
CATCGTGAACGACGCGGTCGAAGCCGTCGGGCCGGTGATCGAGGCAGCGGGGCACCAGCTCCACGTCGCGCTCCCGGACCACCCGGTGACGCTCGACGCCGATCTGACGCGCCTCGCCCAGGTGGTCGGCAACCTCCTCACCAACAGCGCGAAGTACACCCCGCGGGGTGGATAGGTCTGGCTCACCGCAGCGGTCCACGGTCGGGAGGTGATCATCACGGTGCGGGACACCGGCATCGGGATCGACGCCGAATTTCGCCAGCGCATCTTCGGCCGCTTCGAGCAGGACCACGCGCCGGTGCGTGCGGGCGCGGCGACGGGAAGCGGCATCGGGCTCTCGCTCGTGCGCGATCTCGCCGTGGCGCATCACGGGAACGCTGCGGTGGAACGCCTGGTCCGCGGCACGCGCTTCACCGTCTCGCTCCCGAAGCGGGCCGCGCCGGGAATCGTGCGTCGGGCGGCGGACGGCCCGCGTCAGCGGCGCTCCACACCATCGGACTTCGGCCTGCCGAACGCGTCTCTCTCGCTTCCGGTCTTCGCCACGGCGCGCCGCGACAGCACGGTGCTCGTGGTCGAGGACGACGACGAGCTCCGTGCCCAGATCGTCGGCATCCTCGCGCAGCGCTATCACGTCATCTCCTGCGCGGATGCGGAGCACGGACTCGTGCTCGCGGAAGCGCAGCGCCCCGACCTGCTCGTCAGCGATATCGGACTGCCCGGGATGGACGGTCTCGAGCTCACGCGGCGCTTCCGCGCGCTGCCCGGCAATCGCCTCGCCCCCGTTCTCCTGCTCACCGCGTTCGCGACACGCGAGGCGCGCCTCACGGGCTTCGAGGCTGGTGCCGTCGACTACGTGACGAAGCCTTTCGATGCGAACGAGCTGCTGGCGCGCGTCGGAGCCCAGCTCGAGCGTCGGCGTCTCGCGCTCCAGCTCCACGAGAGCGAAAAGCTCGCTGCGCTCGGCACGATGACCGCCGGCCTGGCGCACGAGATGCGCAACCCGGCCAACGCGCTCGTCAACGCCGTCGAACCGCTCGCGGAGCTGTTACCGAGGGAGCTCATGGTCGACGGCGGGCCGGTGAGCGAGCTGCTTTCCGTCATCCGCGATTGCGCCGCGCAGATCGGCCTCCTGTCGAAGCAGCTGCTCGGCTTTCGTCGCGGCGCCGAGGTGATCCGCGAGCAGACGAACGGCGGAGTGCTGGTCGAGCGCGCCATCGGCATCATGAGGCCGGCGATGCGCAATGTGGCGCTGCGTCAGGAGCTGCTCTTTCGCGAGACGGTCTCGTGCGCGCCGGCGCTCGTCCTGCAGGTGCTCGGCAACCTCCTCGACAACGCGACGCATGCGGCGCAGAAAAGTGCTAAACCGGGAAGCATCGGTTGGGTGCAAATATCCACTTTCGAAGAAAGAAATCAATTCGTGGTTTTGGTGAGTGACTCCGGCCCAGGTGTTCCCGTGCCGCTTCGTGAGCGCATCTTCGAGCCGTTCTTCACCACCAAGGCGCCCGGCGAAGGAACCGGGCTCGGCCTGTCCACGTCGCGGCTGATCGCCGAGCGACACGACGGCCGGCTCTTCGTCGTCGCGAACGCCGAGCACTCGACGTTTCGGTTGGAGCTTCCCCTCCTCGTCACCGACCCGGCCGGCGCCGTGGCGGCTGGATAGCCCATGAGCGACCCGATCATCCTGTATGTCGACGACGAGCGCGCGAACCGCATCGTCTTCGAGCAGGCTTTCAAGGCACGTTTTTCGGTGCGGGTGGCTGCCAGCGGCGAAGAAGCGCTCACGGTGATGCGTGTTCAGCCCGTATCGGTCCTCGTGACGGACCAGCGCATGCCCGGCATGTCGGGTCACGAGCTCCTCGAGCAGGCACGCACGCTGTACCCCGAGACCATCCGCATCGTCGTCACTGCGTACAGCGACGTGGACCCGATCCTCCGCGCCGTGAACGACGGTCTCGTCGCGCGCTACCTCGTCAAGCCCTGGGATCGCGCGGAGCTCGAGCAGATCTTGCGCTGGGGCGTCGAGGCGCACACGCTCGCCCGTCGAGACTCCGCCCTGCAGCTCCGCCTCATGGAGACGGAGCGCCTCGTCACGGTCGGCTCGATCGGCGCGGCCGTGCTGCACGATCTGCAGCAGCCTATCGCGAGCGTGAAGATCAACCTCGAGCTGCTCGCACAGCACGCAGCGCTCATTCGCGCCGTGCTCCCGCAGCTCGCGGTGCCAGCCGAGCACCAGCGTGCGCTCGACGTCGCTCTCGGCGAGATCCCGGAGCTCATCGAGGATCTCGGTCTGGCGTCGCAGGTCATGCAAGGCATCGTGGAGCACCTGCGCGGCTTTCTGCAGCACGGGCAGGGTCGGGCAGCGGACACCGCGACAGACGTCGCGGGTGTAGAACCGCTCCCCATCCTCCGCTACGCGATCTCCGTGTGTCGGGATATCGCCGCGCGGCTCATGGCCCAGATTGTCTACGACGGTCCGGCCACGTTGCCGCGCGTGCGGCTGGGCGCCACCGAGCTCACCCAGATCCTCATCAACCTCATCGCCAACGCCTCGCACTCGCTCGTCAAGGGCGCGGACGGCCGCGTGCTCGTCACGGCCCACCCCGTCGATGGCGGCGTCCGGTTCGTCGTCGCCGACAACGGCGTCGGCATGCCCCCGGAGGTGCTCCAGAAGGCCGGCACGGCGTTCTTCTCCACCCGTGACAAGGGCACCGGCCTCGGGCTCTCCCAGTGCCACCGACTGCTCGGTATCGCCGGCGCCCGTCTCGAGCTCGAGAGTGCCGTCGGTGCGGGCACCATAGCGCGCTTCACGTTGCCGCTCGTCTAGGGACCGTCTGGCCGCGCGAGCTACTCGTCGGTCCGGGGTGGCTGCACCGGCTTCGTGATCGCGCGGCTGCGGTTCCATGCCGGGCCGAAGAGCTGGGTCATGAGGCGCTCGGCCACGGCCTTGAGCCGCGCGTGCTCGTTTCCCGCGTTGTGCCGTAGCGCTGCGATGACGGCCGGGTGCTTGGCGCCCGCGAGGCTCTCGAGGAGCTCGATGCGCTGCTGCGCGCTACCGCTCTGCATTGCGGCCCGCGCACGCTGGTCGAGCGGCGCATCCAGCGCGATGTCGAGGCGCGGCCCGTCCGGTTCGTCGGGTTCGGATGAACCTGCAGGTGAGGTTGCGGGTGAGACAGGACCGGGCATGGGCACGGCGGAGGCGGGCACCGCGTGGGTGATCGCTGCCTGCGGTGGCGACGTCTGCACCGCCACGGCCGGCGCCGACTCGCGCTCGGGCGCCGATTCCGACGCGGTGCGCTTCTCTGCGAGGCGCACGCTCGCGTCGACGATGCGACCCGGGATGGACTGGCGCGGTACCGGCGTGACGCCCTGCCGGACGATGCCCATCGCGCGCTCGGCATCCCGCTGCGCCAGCGCGCGGATGTAGTCGAGCTCGTTACGAGGCGCGGGCATGCTCGCCTCGATCGTCGCGGTGATCCGCTCGCGGCGAAGCTGCCACGCCACGTCGACCCTGGGCTCGCCGACGTGCTCGGACAGGACGACGAGCGGAATCATCCGCGGCGCTGCGGGCGGCGGCGCGAGCAGCACCTCTAGAAGCTCTTCCGGCACCTGCGAGAGCCAGAGCACCGCGCCTTCGAGATCCGCATCGCGACGGAGACGCGCGGCGCACCCGGCATCGAGGCGACGCGCGTTGCCGTAAATCACTGGACGCCCGAGGCCGTCGGCGAGCGTCTGCGCCAGCGCCGGCGTACACGCGACCTCGTGCAGGACGATCTGGGCGGTGCTGCTCGACAGCTTCTGCGCGAGCTCGCTCGGCACCCGCGCATTCGGGTGACAGCGCAAGAGGCCCGGTGCCAGCCCCACGAGCCGCGGCTCGAGCCCGACCTCGAGCCGCACCACGTCGATCGCAGCGACGAGCCGCGGTGGGGAGCCGACCACGTGCACGAGGGCTCGTGCTCGCAGGATCCGGTCCGGTGCAAGCCGCGCCTCGACGCCGGTCATCCCCACCTTCCCCAGCAGCGCACGCAGGTGGCCGACGGTCAGGGCGCCGACCTTGCGCTGCAGCGCGTGGCAGCGCTCGATCGCGCCGAGAACGAGCAGCGCCGTGTGCTCCACGTCGTCGAGCCCGAAGCGCGTCGCGAGCTCGTCGAGCTGATCGGCGGGGCGTGACGTCGGCGTCGTCGGGTCGGGCCGATCCTCGATCAGCGCGTCCACCCATGCCTCGAGGGTCGGCGGTACCGCCACGGCGCGAATGTCCGCGACGGGTTGCTTCGGCTTCGACGGGGCGCGCTTGTCCGGCACAGCTGCCGAGTCTAGCAGGAGGGACTACGCGGACGCATCGACGAGCACCACGCGGCGCACGGCGACAGCGCCGCGGTGCCATGCGAGCGCTGCTGCATGACCGGGCGGCGCCGGCAGGTCGTGGATGGCATGAGCCAGCGCGGCGTGCGGGAGCGCATGCGTGACGAGCTGCACCGCCGCGTCGCCCCCCAGCGACACCGAGAAGTCGGCGAGCGGCATCGACAGGCCCGTCCCGATCACCTTCACGTACGCCTCTTTGCGGGTCCAGCCGCGGAGGAACGCGTGCGGGCGCGCGGCGACATCGCAGGCGTGCAGCTCGGCACGCTCGCCCGGCGTGAACACCGTCGGCGCGAGCCGGTCGACGTCGGGCGTTCGGTTGCCACCCTCCACGTCGACACCGAGCTCGCGCTTCTGCGCTATCGCGATGTACAGCCAGGTCCCCGAGTGAGAGACGTTGAACTCCAGCGCGCGATCGGCAAGCGCCGGCTTTCCCTGGGGGCCCACGACGAAGCGCAGTGATGCCGCCCGATCGCCGAGCAGCGAGGCGAGCAGCTCTCGCAGCGAGCCGCGAGACACAGTTGCGTCACGGCGGAGGTGCGGAAAAACATACCGCGCGACGCGCGCTCGCTCCAGCTCGTCGAGCGTCGCGTGGAAGCGCGCAACCGTCGTGTCGTCGACGGCGAGGGAGCGCCTCACCACCACCACTTCGTCGAAGGCGGGCAGGAACACGGCAAGCGCACGGTCGATGAGTGGCGCGGCCATGGTCAGGACACGAGCTCTTCCTGGTGCCGGAAGAAGCGATAGATCGTGACCGCTGCGAGCACGTGCCACACCGCGTGCCCGGTGATGAAGTGGCTGTGCGGGTCGCCGAGCGCCTTCCACTTGTCGAGGTTCCAGATCAAGAAGGCGAGGCAGAAGGAGATGGTGCCGGGCTCGAATGCGCTCCACGGACATGGGGCCATCATCCGGTTGTAACACGGCGCTTCAAAGCGGGCGGGCGACGAGGTATGAGGTGCCGCGATGAGCGACTGTGTCCTGGCGATCGATCTCGGCACGTCCGGCCCGAAGGTGGGGCTCGTGGCTGCGTCGGGTCGGGTGATCGGCTCCACCTCGGCATCGACCGCCCTGGTCATCCTGCCGGACGGTGGTGCCGAGCAGGACCCTCACGACTGGTGGCGCGCGATCACCACGGCCTCGCGCGAGCTCGCGCAGCGCTACCCTTCCGAGATGGCTCGCGTCGCCGCGGTGGCGACGACTGCACAGTGGTCGGGGACCGTCGCGGTCGACGAGGCCGGCGTGCCGCTGCGGCCCGCGATCATCTGGATGGACGCTCGCGGCGCGGGCTACATCGACGCGCTCACGAAGGGGCTCGTGAACATCGAGGGCTACGGCATCACGAAGCTCCTGCGCTGGGTCCGCATCACCGGCGGCGCCCCCGGCCGTTCGGGCAAGGACCCGATCGCGCACATCCTGTGGATGAAGCATCGCGAGCCCGAGCTCTATGCGCGCACGCACAAGTTCCTCGAGCCGAAGGACTGGATCAACCACCGCCTCTGCGGAAAGTTTGCGTCGACCTTCGAGGCCATCGCGCTGCACTGGGTCACGGACAATCGCGATTTGACGAAGGTCGCGTATCACGACGGCCTCATGAAGGCGGCGGGGCTCGACCGGCAGAAGCTCCCCGACCTCATCGCGGCGCACACGATCCTCGGAGAGGTCACGGGCGAGGCGGCCGCCGCGCTCGGCATCCCGGCCGGCGCCCGCGTCGTCGGTGGCACGCCGGACATGCATTCCGCCGCGCTGGGCTCGGGCGCGCTCGAGGACTTTGCGTCGCATCTCTACGTCGGGACGTCGTCGTGGATCGGCTGCCACGTCCCCTTCAAGAAGACGGACCTGCTCCACAACATCGCGTCGCTGCCGTCGGCGTTGCCGCAGCGGTATTTCGTGGCCGCGACGCAGGAGAGCGCGGGCGTGTGCCTCGGTCGCTTCCTCGACGAGTGGGTGTATCCCCAGGACGAGCTCGGCGTCGGAGCGAAGCCGGCCGACGCCTTCGCGCGACTCGAGGCTGCGGTGAACGCGACCGCGCCGGGCGCCGACAAGCTGCTGTTCGCGCCGTGGCTGTACGGCGAGCGTGCGCCCGTCGAGGACCGGACGGTACGCGGCGGCTTCGTGAACATGAGCCTCGGCACGACGCGACGTCACATGGCGCGTGCGGTCCACGAGGGCGTCGCCTTCAACACCCGCTGGCTCATGACGCACGTCGAGAGCTTCATCGGCAGACGCATCGACAAGCTCGCCTTCATCGGCGGCGGCGCGCGCTCGGCGGCGTGGTGTCAGATCTTCGCCGACGTGCTCGACCGCCCGATCGCGCAGACTGCCGCGCCGCTGGAGGCCAACGTGCGCGGGGCCGCGCTGCTCGCACGCGCCGCGCTCGGGCACGTGGATCTCGCGCACCCGGAGAGCAAGCTGGAGGTGGCGCGCACGTTCGAGCCTCGCCCCGAATTCCGCTCCTTGTACGACGAGCTCTATTCTGCCTTTGGCGCTATGTACAAGCGCACCCGGCCGCTGTATCAGCAGCTCAACGCCGTCCCCCCGTCCTGAGGTCCGAGATGAGTCTTCGCCAGCGAGTCGATACCACGTGGAAGCGCGTGGAGAAGCGTGCCCTTCACGTGGCGCGCAAGATCCCCTTCGTGAAGGCAAAGATGGACGCGGAGTACGACAAGCTCGTCGGTGGAATGCGACACGGGCTCAAGCCCTACCACGACAAGGAGGAGCGTCACCACGGCCTGCCGAAGGAGGGCCGCGCTCGCGAGCACGTGCTCGCCGAGATGTCGCGCCTCGCAAAGCACGAGTCACCCAAGGCCGACGAGGGTTTCGTCTCCGGGGCCGTCTATCACGGCGATCCGGAGCACACGAAGTTCCTCGTCGACGTGTTCGCCATGCACGTCCACGGCAACCCGCTGCACTCGGACGTCTGGCCCAGCCTCACGAAGTACGAGGCGGAGATCATTCAGATGACCGCGACGATGCTCGGCGCGGATCCGTCCGACACGTCGAACGACCGCGTCGTGGGAGCCGTCACGTCCGGCGGCTCGGAGAGCATCCTTCTCGCGATGAAGACGTATCGCGACCGTGCGCGCATGGAGCGCGGTATCCGCTCGCCCGAGCTCGTCATGCCCGTCACCGCGCACGTCGCCTTCGACAAGGCCTGCCATTACCTCGGCATCACCCCCCGCAAGATCCCCGTGGGTGCCGACCTCCGCGCCGACGTCAAGGCAGCGCGCTCGGCGATCGGGCGCAACACCATCGCCGTCGTCGGCTCGGCGCCCGGGTTCCCGCACGGCATCGTCGATCCCATCGAGGAGCTGTCCGAGCTCGCGCGCAGCCGCGGGTGCGGCTTCCACACCGACGCATGCCTCGGCGGCTTCATCCTGCCGTGGGCGCGCAGGCTCGGGTACGACGTGCCGGCCTTCGACTTCTCGCTCCCTGGCGTCACGTCGATGTCGTGCGACACGCACAAGTTCGGCTACGCGCCGAAGGGGACCTCGGTGGTGCTGTATCGCGGCGTCGAGCTGCGCCGCTACCAGTTCCACACGGCGCCAGACTGGCCGGGCGGGCTTTACGCTTCGCCCACCGTGGCAGGCAGCAGGCCCGGTGCGCTGAGCGCGGCGTGCTGGGCCGCAATGCTCAGCCTCGGTGAGGAGGGCTACCTCGCCGCGACGAAGCGCATCCTCGAGACGGCCACCACCATCAAGCAGGGAATCGCTGCGATCCCGGGTCTCCGCGTGATGGGCGACCCGCTCTTCGTCATCGCGTTCGCCTCGGACTCGTTCGACGTGTACCGCCTGCTCGACGCCATGTCGAAGCGTGGGTGGAGCCTCAATGGTTTGCAGCGGCCCTCGTGCGTGCACATCTGCGTCACGCTCCGGCACGCGCAGCCCGGCGTCGCAGAGCGCTTCCTCACCGACCTGCGCGAGTCCGCGGATGCGGTGCGCTCCTCACCTCCCGCGAAGGACGGTATGGCGCCAATCTACGGGATGGCCAGCTCGCTCCCGTTCTCCGGCGTCGTGTCGGAGATCCTGCTGCGCTACCTCGACGTCATCTACGAGGCGTGACCGGGCCGAGCGAGGTGTACGTTTTCGTCACCTCGTGGATCGCCTTGCCGAGCGGGTCCGTGCGGGAACGATCGGCGAGCGCCAGGAGGGTGTTACCGTTCAGCAGCGCAACGCCGGTCACCGCGTTCGCGACCCAGGCTTCCCCGCCCTTCTTCGCACGCTGAGCCGCCTCGGCCGACCCGAGCTCGCAAACCACGGCGTCGAGGTTGTCGATCGGGCCGCCCACGCAGGTCTGCGCGGAGAAGCGGCCGGGATCGACGGGACGGAGCTGCTCGGTCGCCTTCCAGCCCTTGGCGTCGAATGCCGACAGCACGGTCTTGAGCCGCACCGCTTCGTCGGAGTGGTGGCAGCCGACGAGCGTCAGTGCCAGCAGGCAGCATCGAAGATTCATTGCCTGTCTCAATCCCGGCCGTGACCGTGGCCGTGCTTGAACCAGCCGTTGTGCTTGCCATTGTCGTGATGCTCGTGCTCGTCGTCGTCGTCGTCCCGTTCGCGACGCTCGCCGCGGTAGAAGCGGTCGTGTCGACCGCCGTGCTCGACGTACACGCCGCCGGTGACCTCGACCGAAGGGCCGCCGAGGTAGATGGCCGGCGGCGGGGGACCGACCACCATGATGCCGGGCGAAACCACCTCCACCGACGGCCCGCGGAAGCCGATGGCGGGCGCACCGACGACGACGCCCGGGGCGTTGACGTAGACCCCGCCGACGACCGGCGGCGCCACCCAGACCTCGCCGTGCCAGCGCTCGGGCGGCGCCACCTCGATGATCGGCCGCATCGTCACGTACGGGCGATACTCCGCGTTCACAGCGCGTGCGCGCGACGGCCGGAGCTTCGGGTACGCGGGCGGAAACGCGCCGACGTAGAAGGCCACGCCCTTGCGCGTCTCGTAGTCGGGGACGTCCGGCGCCGCGAACGCGTGGTAGTGCGGCCCGTCGATGTAGCAGATGACCGGCTCGCCATCGACCGTGACCACCGGGTGATTGCCGTAGAACGCGTGCTTCTCGCCCTCGTACCCGAACGGCGTGGGATCCGCGGTGAACACCACCTGGTCGCCGACGCGCTGGTACAGGTCGGGGTGGTCCGGCGGGTAGACGTGCAGGTGCGGGGCCTCTATGAGGCAGAAGCCTCCCCCGTACTTTGCAGCGACGGGGTGCGGGCCGAGAAAGTGGCTCGGGCGCGCCCAGCTCGTCGCCGGAAACAGCACGAGCAGCGACAGCGCGAGGAGCCAGCAGCAGGTCTTTTGCATCTTCATCCCCTAGAGGATGGGACTATAGCAGACGCAGTCGGTGTAGCTGGCGCTGTCGCACGCGCCGCCGCCGCTGGTCGCCGACCGCGCGCAGGCGACGCCACTGCAGCACATCACCGTCGTGGAGCAGTGCTGGCCGTAGAGCGCGCACACGGCGGTGCCCATGTCGGTGGAGCCGCCCATGTCCGTCGGCGGCTGCGTGACCGTCGGGCTGCACGTGCCCTGCACGGAGCCGGCCGGGACGACGCAGGCCGCGCCGGTGCAGCAGTCGGCCGTGGTGGTGCACACCGAGCCTGACGGCTGGCAAGAGACGGCGCTGCACGTGAGCGCGCCGTTCGCGCCGGGAAGGCACGGCATGCTGTCGCAGCAGTCCGCCGCGGACGCGCAGCTCGCGCCCTGCGTGACGCACGCGGTGAGGCCGTAGCAGCGCGGCACACCGACCGGATCGAGGTTGCAGACACCCTTGCTCGACCCCGGCGCGCCGCAGCAGTTGGCGGGGAACGAGTTCGACGAGCAGCCGCCATTGCCGAGGAAATGGCACACGTCTCCCTCGGGCTGACAGGTGTTCTTGCAGGTGGCTTCGCCGTTGGGGCAGTTGTTCGGGTTGGCCGCGCCGCACGTGCCGATCTGCGGGTGCGTCGGATCGAGGTTGCACTTCACGAGGCCCGCGCCGGGCAGGCCCGTCGTCACCGCGCCACCGCAGCAGTCGGTGTCGACGTGGCACAGGTCGCCGAGCACGTGGCAGCCGGAGGCGGGCTGGCATACCTTCGAGCCAGCGGTGCCGTACGGCGCGCAGAACGAGCTGCAACAGCCGCCGCAGCCGCTGCACGACAGGCCGTCCACGTTGCACCCCGCCGTGATGTTCGCGCACGTGCCGGGCGAGCCCGTCGTGGCGCCATCGCAGGCACCGGTGCAGCAATCGGCATCGTGGTAGCAGATGTCGCCGGTCTGGTTACAGTACGAAACCACCGACGGCGCCGCGCACGTGCCGTCGATACAGAGCTGCGAGCAGCAGTCCGCGTTCCCGTTCGGACAGGCGTTCCCGGCCGTCTTGCACGTGGTGTTGAGGGGCTTGCACGTACCACTGTCGCACGTCGCACTGCAGCACGCTGCGCCGCCTGCCGTGCAGCTCTGCCCGTCGGAGATGCACTGCGTCGAGCTGCACACGTGGCTCGCATTGCAGTCGAGCGTGCAGCAGTCGGTGGCGACGGCGCAGGTCGCACCCGCGGCGAAGCAGGCACCGCCGTCGGTCCCGCCGCCGAGGTCGCCCGCTACGCCTTGATCGCCGGTCAGGACAGCGCCGCTGTGGTGACAGGCGGCAAAGCACGAGAGCAGCGAGAGGAGAAGCACGCTGTGCAGGACACGTGCCGGGCGCGCGAGAGGCATCGTCATACCGCCTGAGTGCCCAGGCCGGGAAAACCGGCTCACAAAATGATACCGACCCCGAGCTGCACGCCGAGCCAGGGGCCCTCGACCGCGAGCGCGCGCCGGCCGTCGACGAGCGCACCCGTCGGAAACGTCCAGTACCCGGCCTCTGCCGCGAGCTCGAGCACCAGCCGCGACGCCGGCCGCACGCGCACTCCGACGGTTGCAAAGGGGCCGCCCGCGATCCAAGCGACGCGCCCCCCGTGCACCGCGTCGGGGTGGGTAGGCTCGCCTCGCAGGAGCGTCGCGCCGATGCGGAAGCCGAGCCCCCCGACCACGCCGACACGCGACGCGTCATGGTGCGCGACCGCTGCCAGGCCGACCGTCACGTCGTCGATGCGCACCCGGCCGAGCGTGGCGTCCGCGTTGCCGTGGTGCTCGAGCAGATCGACGACCCAGCCGAAGTGGCGCGACGGGTCGCCGGCGACGCGCACGCCCCCACCGAGCAGCGCCCGGCGTCCCACGAAGAACACCTGCGCCGACGCCACACCCTCGACACGGAGGCCCGCGCCGCGCTGCGGACGACGGTGCGCGACCGCGATGGGCGCGGGTGGTGATGAGCCCGGCTCGCTCGAGGCGGCATCGAGCAGCTCCACGATGGCGATGGCGGCCACGCGCGCACGAACGTCCGGGTCGGCCTCGTGGAGCTCGAGCGTCTTCGTCAGCGGCGGGAGGTCGCCGACCGAGAGCGTGGCAATGCTGCCGCTGCACGTCACGGAGAGGCGCTGCGCGCGCCTCGTGAAGGACGCGCCGACAGGCCGCTCGATGCGGAGCCGGGCGCGGACGGCGTCCTCGCCGAGCAGCCCTTCGCACCCCACGAGCACGAGCTCGGGCAGCGCTCCGGCGGCGATGGCGTCCGTCGTGAGCAGGGAGGCGAGGCCGAGCGCGAGCGCGCCGACGCGTGCGCGCTTCACTCGAGGCCGCCGAAGCGGCGCACGGAACGAGCACGCGTGCCGTGCGGATATTTCGCGAGGTAGGTCTCGGCGCGCTCGAGTGCACGGGCGACGTCGGACGCGCGCGACCACGCCTCCACCTCGCGGGCGAGCGCGTCCTCCGCGAGCGGGCCCTGCGGCGAGAGGGTGCATGCGCGCGCAAAGGCCTCGGCTGCCTCGGTCGGACGACCCAGCTCGTCGAGGAGGATCCAGCCCAGCGTGAACGCCGCGAGCGGCGCGCGCGGATCGTGCGGGTGACGGCTGACGATGGTGCGAAGTGGGGCCAGCGCCTCCTGAGCGTGGTGGCTCAGCCGCGCCGCATCGGCCGCCAGCATGAGCTCAGCAGGTCCGGTCGGCGCGCGGTGGCTTCGCGCGAGCACCGCGAACGCCGCGTCGTAGTCGCCGGCCTGGGCGAGGCGGACCCACGACCGCTTCGCCGAGGCGCTCGCGAGGCTCGGTGGCTCGGGTCGCTCGGGAGCCGCCGCGCTCGGCAGCTGGATCACCGGTGGTGTCGCAAGCAGCGCGAAGCTGCCCGTCTGTCCTGCCATCAGCTCCGTCGACGCGCCCCGGCAGGCGACCCGTACCCGGCCGCTCACCACGTCGACGCGGACGTCGTCGGTGAGCCTGGTGACCGTGAACTGGGTGCCGAGGACCTCGACCTGGACCTCGCCGACCTCGACCCGGAAGGTACGCTGTGCATCGTGAACCACCACGAAGCGATAGGCGCCGGCTTCTAGCTCCGACACGACGAGCGCGCGGCTCACGATCGCCACCGTCATCCGCGCATCCGACGTGATGGGCGTGGCAATGCTGCCATCGGCGTACACCATCGCGTCTCGCTCGCGCGGGCGGCGCGCGACGAGAGCGACCACCACGAGGCACGCCGCGCCGAGGGCCACGGCCGCAGCACGACGCCGCGCCGTCCCGCGCTCGAGACGCCGTCGCACGGCAAGCTCGTTGGTCGCCGCACGCTCGGGCGGCCAGGCGGGCTCCGCGTGGCTTCCGATGCGGCGCAGCTTTCCGGTGAGGTCGCTCACGACAGCCGTCCCTCGACCTTCGCCTGCGCGCGGCCGATCCGCCGCTTCACCGTTGCCAGCGAGCACCCGCATTGCCGCGCGACGACGGGGAGGGTCTCGCCCTCGACATGGTGCAGCACCCAGGCGACGCGCTCCGACACCGGGAGCTCGTCGAGAACCGAGTACAAGCGCGCGAGGAGCAGGCGATCTGCGGGATCCCTGAACGTGGCCACGATATCGTTCTCGGTGGCGGAGTCGAGACCGAGGAAGCTCCACAGCCGGCGTCGGCGCAGGCGCCGCATTGAGATCCGCACGGCCACCGTTGCCAGCCACCCCTTCACGGCCGCGGGCTCGCGCAGGCGATCGAGCCCGCGGGCCGCCACGAGGAAGACGTCCTGGACCACGTCGTCGATCTCGTCGTCGCGCCCGAGCAACCGGAACGCGACCGCAGCCACATAGCTCGAGTAGGCGCGGTAGACCGCGGCGAGGCC
>JAYTLP010000167.1:0-3409 GCA_043729375.1 Myxococcales bacterium | reverse complement strand
CCGTGTCGCGCGACGCGGTCGTGCTTCGGCGTGCGGCCCCCGTTCTCGTCTCTCGGCACGGCCACCGACTGACCGCTCTCAACAAGCACGGCGCGGATCGCGAGGCCACGTCACTGCTCTTCGCGCACACGTGGAGTGTGGCGCGTGACGTAGAGCGCGAGCGCGAGGTCGAGAGCTGATCGGCGCACCTTCGGTGGAGTCTCGAGGCTGTCGCGGCGCGGCTCGTGGCCGTCGAGCGTCACCTCGGGCGTGTACACGTCACCACCGTCACGCGCGGCCATGCGCTGCTGCCTGTCGTGTGAGCCACCGAGGAGAACGGATCGGCCCAGCCGAGCTGGTTCCAGTGGTCGACGTGGCAGGCGATCGCGATGGCGTCGGCGCGCGGGAAGGTCGCGTCGAGCCGGTCGTCGGCAGGTGGACGGCTCGAGCAGCCTTCCGACGTGTACAGCTCGACCACCGACAGGCTGCCCTTCGACTCGACGTTCTGCTGCGGCGCAAGCGGCGGCCAAGAAACACATCATCACGGAGCTAGCCGTTCGCAGGCCCGAGAATGCGTCGACGATGCACGCGGTAACGACCACCGATGCGGGGGGGCGTCCGGATACCGGACGAAGCCTGTCCGGCTCCCGGATTCCGGATCGTTCGGCCTCGTCGCTGCCGAGCGATCTCGAGGAGTTGAGTTCGGCACGTCGGTTGCTGCATGGGTCCTCGTAGCGAGGCGCGCCCCGCGCCCTGCAAGGAGAGCCCCCATCATGACCACGAGCACGAAGAACAAGGATCGCTGGAAGGCCATGAATATCGCAATCGCGGCGATCGAGAAGCAGTTCGGCAAGGGCGCGATCATGTCGCTCGACGGGCGCGAGGTGCAAGACATCGCCGTCATCCCGACGGGCTCACTCTCGCTCGATCTCGCGCTCGGCGTGGGTGGCCTGCCGCGCGGCCGCGTCGTCGAGATCTTCGGGCCGGAGTCGTCAGGCAAGACCACGCTCACGCTGCACGCCATCGCCGAGTGCCAGCGCGCGGGTGGCATCTGCGCGTTCGTCGATGCCGAGCACGCCTTCGATCCGCAGTATGCGCAGCGCCTCGGCGTGAAGCTCGACGAGCTGCTCGTGTCTCAGCCCGACAACGGCGAGCAGGCGCTCGAGATCGTCGACCAGCTCATCTGCTCGGGGGCCGTGGATCTCGTGGTCGTCGACTCCGTCGCCGCGCTCACACCACGCGCCGAGATCGAGGGCGAGATGGGCGACGCGCACATGGGCCTCCAGGCACGCCTCATGAGCCAGGCGCTGCGCAAGCTCACCGGCATCGCGCACCGACAGAGCTCGACGGTCATCTTCATCAACCAGCTGCGTCAGAAGATCGGCGTCGTCTTCGGCAACCCGGAGACCACGACGGGCGGCAACGCCCTCAAGTTCTACGCGTCGGTGCGCCTCGACATCCGCCGCATCGGACAGCTCAAGAACGGCGACGAGATCTATGGCTCGCGTGCGCGCGTGAAGGTCGTGAAGAACAAGGTGGCTCCGCCGTTCCGTCAGGCCGAGTTCGACATCCTCTACGGCACCGGCGTCAACCTCGTCGGCGAGCTCGTCGACCTCGGCGCCACGCACGGCCTGCTCGAGAAGTCGGGCGCGTCGTACATGCTCGACGGCGAGCGCATCGGGCTCGGGCGCGAGAAGGCCATGGCGTTCCTCACCGAGCACCCCGACATCCGCCAGGCGCTGCGCGATCGGCTGCTCTCCGCCATGAAGGCCGTGGTCCGGGTCGGCGCACCGCTGGTCGCGGGCGAGGAAGCGCTCGAGGTGGCCGCGTGATCCTGCCCATCCAGCTCATGACACCGCCGCTGTCCGAGCGGCACCATCCGCGCCGCGCCGTGGAGCTCGTCGAGGCCGTGCTCGATGGCGCCCTCGCGAGATCGTCGCCGTGCCTCGTCGTGGCGCCGGCGGGGCTCGCCACAGTGGAGAGCGAGGACGAGGCCTTCGAGCAGGCCGAGGCCATCCGCGTCATCGCGCGGCGCACGGGCGTGGCGATGATCTTCGGGATCGACGTGGGGCCACCCACGCCGAGCGCGGGTCGAATGTTTGCATGCTACGGCGGCGCGCCGGTGTTGTGGCCTGCCCAGGCCAGGCGTGGCTTCCCGCCCGATGGCGCGCATCGCCTGCTCCACCTCGGTGAGACGCTCGTCTTGCCGCTGTTCGCCTCGGAGGCGCTCGATCCGCTCGCGCCGCGTCGCATCGCGCAGATGGAGGGCGTGGGGGCCATCGTGGTGCTGAGTCACGGCGGCGCGACGCCGCGCTGGGCGCCTGCCATCGACCGGCTGGAGAAGCTCGCACCGGTAGTCATCGCCGCTCACCACGGTGGGGCTGGCACCGGCTACGCGAGCACGAAGCTCTCGGCCACGTGGCTGACGGTGCGCGACGAAGTCTCTGCGAGAGCTGCATGACGACTCGCTGCACCTGGGTCGGCACCGACCCGCTCATCGTCGCCTACCACGACGAGGAGTGGGGCGTGCCCGAGCTCGACAGCCGTGCGCTGTTCGAGGCGCTCGTGCTCGATGGGTTCTCCGCGGGCCTTTCGTGGCTGACGGTGCTGCCCAAGCGCGAGCGCTTCCGCGCCGTCTTCGCCGACTTCGACCCCGCGCGCATCGCGCGCTACGGCGCCCGCGACGTGGCCCGCCTGCTGCGCGACGACGGCATCATCCGCTCGCCGCCGAAGATCGCCGCCGCCATCGAGAACGCGCGTGCCTTCGAGGCCATGCGGAGCGGAGGCCACGAGCTCGCCGCGCTCGTGTGGAGCGCCGCAGCCGACGAGGTTGGGCCGCGCGACCGCGACCGGATCTCCACCGAGGTGGCGCGCGCTCTCAAAGCCCTCGGCTACCGCTTCGTCGGGCCCACGCTCGTACGTGCCTGGCTTCGCGCCGCGGGCGTCTTCAACGAGCACGAGGAAACGTGTTTCCGGCATCACGAGGTGGCGGCGCTTTCGCCCCTGTGACGACGCGCCGAACAGGAGGTCGCACGGCCGTATCCACGGCAATCGGTGACCGGCGGGCGGAGCTGCCGCCGCGACGAGGCACGCCGCGCCTTGTGTAGCGAAATGCCTCGACGTAGCAGACAGCCCCCCAGAAATCAGGGGCTTTGTGGCGGAAGTAGCTGGATCCGGTTGGGGCATCCGTGCGGTCCTCGATTTGCACGGTCCGCCGCATCATGTCGTGGCGTTCCACCTTCATCACGCTCCTCTTTGCCGTCTGCTCGCTCGGAGTCGGCTGCGCGCACTCGAGGCCGGACGGAGAGTGGGTCCGCAGCCTCGAGCTGCGGGGCATCCGCAACGTCTCGAAGAAGAAGCTCGCGCGTGGCCTCGCCACCCACCCCACGCGGGGCTGGCTGCCCGGACCGGAGCGGCCTTATGACGAGCT
>JAYTLP010000166.1:0-2495 GCA_043729375.1 Myxococcales bacterium | reverse complement strand
GCAGATCCGGACGGCGAAAACGCACCGCCGTTCGCCCGACCACGCCCGCACGGCCGGGCCAGTCGCGCGGTTGCCTGGTGGACGCCGGACCTACACACTCAGCGCGCTTGCAGCTCGACGCACCTCCTTTCGACGCCTCCGCTCCACCGCCGAGTTCCGACGCGCCCGGCGGCGCGGGTGCGCGTGTGCGTGCCGCGGGTACGGTCGTCGAGCCGTACCTCGACGCGGTACGACAGCGGCTGCTGTCGCGCGCTCGGCTGCAGCGCGCGGCCGTGGCGCTCCAGCTCCTGATAGGTGGCGTCGTGCTCGCGTCCACGCTGCGCGCCGTTGCGCCCGCGCTCGACCTCCGCGCCACGGTGATCCCGGCGGTGGTCGCGTGGACGTTCGGCCTGTGGCTCGCGGGTCGAGAGACGAAGCAGCGCCTCGACGCGCGCTCGGTGGCGTCGCTCCTCCAGCACGATCGGCTGCCGCTCTCCGACGAGCTTCGCTCCCTGCTCGAGCTGCGTGCGCAGCACGCCGACAGCGCCTTCCTCGTTCTGCTCGCCGAGCGGGTGGCCAGCGCCATGCGCGGAACGCCGCTGCAAGTGGCCGTCCCGCTCGCCGCCGCGCACGGGGTCCTGCGTCGCACGCTGCTGGCCTGCGCGGCGGGGCTCTGCATCGTCGGGCTCGTTGCGCCGCACCTTCTGCCCGATGCGTGGGCGGCGCTGCGTCGAGGCGCGCCGGTCGACCCGGCGCATCCGCTCGCGCCCATCGTCGGTGACATCGAGCTCGACCTCGAGCCGCCCGCGTACACGGGGCTGCCATCGCGCACGGTGCCCTCGTCGGGCGGCGGCCTGCGCGTGCTGCGTGGTACCAGGGTGCACATCCGCGCGCGCTCGCTCGGCCGCACCGTGCGCGCCGAGCTGTTGCTCGAGCCGGACGGCAAGAAGCGCCAGCGGCTGCCCGTCACGCTCGGCTCGCAGACGGCCGCGCTGCCGACGCTCGACGTCGAGTTCTTGGTCGACGGGCCCGGGCACTATCGCTACGTGCTCTGGCGGTGGACCGGGCGCGTCGTAGAGCCGGAGGCGCACCCCATCCAGATCGATCCCGACCTCGCGCCGCGCGTCGAGATGCGCGTGCCCGCCGATCCGCTCGAGCTCTCGGTGCCGCGTCCCCTGGAGCTCGGCATCGAGGCCGAGGACGACTTCGGGCTCGGCTCCGTGTGGCTCGCCTGGCGCGTCGGAGACGGCCCCGAGCAGAAGAAGCGGCTCACGCTCGAGCAGCCCACGCCCCGTCGCGCGCAGGGTCGCTTCACGTGGGAGCTCGGCGAGCTGGAGCGCGAGGCGCCGCTGCCGGCCGGGGCCAAGATCTCGTACTGGATCGAGGCCGAGGACAACGACGCGGTCAGCGGCAAGAAGCTCGGGCGCTCGCGCGTGGCCACCGTCACGTTGCGCTCGGCCGCGAAGCCGGCGGAGATCGATCGCGTGAATCTCGAGGCGCTGCTCGACGCCACGATCGGGCACCTCGCCGATCGGCTGGAGCACGCCCCCGGCCCCGAGCCACACGGCGCGCTGGTCGCGCTGGTCGCGCGGTTCGACAAGGTGGAACACGCGCCGACCGGCAGCACGCCGGCGCTGACGAAGCTCGCCAGCGCGATCGCGCGGCGAATGGACAAGCTCGCCGCCGAGGAGTCGGCCCGCGGTGCGCAGATTGCCGACAAGATCGTGGCCGAGCTCGAGCGCGACGTGCTCGCGCTCGACGATCTGCGCGGGCGCCGCCGGCTCGACGACATGGTGCGCATCGGCAACGAGATGAAGCGCGCGCGCGACGAGCTCAAGCGGCTCATGGACGAGCTCAAGACGGCCACCACCGACGCGCAGAAGGAGCTGCTGAAGAAGGAGATCGAGCGCAAGCTGGTCGAGCTCGAGGCCAAGATGGCCGAGCTACGCCGCGCCTCGGCCGCCTCGGAAGGCGAGGTACCCGACGAGTTCCTCAACCGCGACGCGATCCAGAAGCAGGCCGCGAAGGACCAACCAGACGACATCCGCAAGCTCCTGGCGAAGGGAGACCTCGACAAGGCGATGAGCGAGCTCGAGCGCATGAGCAAGTCGCTCGATCAGCTCACGGGCGAGCTCGAGCGCGGGCAGAAGAGCCAGCGCGAGGCCAGCGACCCGGCGCAGGAGAAGGCGCTCGGCGAGCTGGAGAACGACCTCGCCGATCTCGCAAAGGAGGAGCGCGACCTGCAGACGGAGGCGCAGCAGCTCCGCGACAAGGCGGCGGAGCGCACCGCCGACAAGACCTCGCTGAAGGCGCTGGCGGAGAAGCTCGCACCCAGGCTGGCGGACCTCGATCGTCGCGCAGACGAACAGACCCGCGAGGGTCGTTACGTCGATCGCGAGGACCTCTCGCGAATGCGGGCCGAGGCGAAGAAGATCGGGCGCGCACTCGAAGGCCAGGATCTAGAGGAGGCCCAGGGCATGGCGCTCGACGTGCGACGCATGGCGCAGGGCATGAGC
>JAYTLP010000165.1:0-4640 GCA_043729375.1 Myxococcales bacterium | reverse complement strand
TGTCGATGTAGCCCATGCGCTCCTCGTTGATGACCGCGAGGCCCTCCTCGGTCATGAGGTAGCTCGGGACCGCGCCGACGGCAAAGATGCGATAAGGCTGGCTGTAGCCGTTGGCGGCGCGCAGCACGTGCGTGTCGATCTCGTGCACGACGAGGCGCTTCATCTCCTCCATGCTCACCTGCAGGTCCGCGCGCAGGTTGACGACGCGGTTCGTGGGATCGGTGTTGGTGGCGGAGAGGTTGGGCTTCACCTCGACGCGCCAGTCCTCGAGCCCGTACTGGCGGAGGCGCGACGTCACGAGCTTCACCTGATCGGTCGCACGGAACGGCCGCTCGACCGGCCGCGCCATCTGCTGCGGTTGCTTGAGGATGCGCCGCGCGAGCTGCAGCACGTCATTCGGAGCGGACGGATAGAGCGGCTGCGCCCAGTGCGAGCTGTCGCCGATGTGGAGCCGCAGACCGAGGCGCTTGACGAGGTACTCGCGGGCCTGGCGGAAGAACATGCCGACGCCGTAGCCCGGCAGATCGAGCGACTGCAGCAGCTCGATGTGGCGGGCGAGGACGGTCTCGTTCTGCTCGGCGTACGTGAAGACTGGATCGTAGTTGGGGTCGACCGCGACCTTGGCCATCTCCTCGGCCGAGTTGGTCGGGTCGAGGTGGTGCAGTGGCAGCGCTTCGGCCGCAGCCTGACAGAGGAGGCGGTCGGCCTCCTCGAGCGGAAGTGGAGCTGCAGACGCGACCGTCAAATGTAGTCCGGCGGCTCTTCCGCGACGGAGTAGAGGGGCATCTCCGACACCACCGGTTGCTCGGGCATGTCGCGACGATGAAACGCGAGCCGGACGCCGGCCTCGCGGACGGAGATCCGGAGCGTGGTGGCGAGCCGCGCGAGATCGCGCACGGTGGAGCGCACGTTGGTGCCGATGTACTCGCGAGTCTCCTCGGCCGTATCGAGGATGCCGCGGAACAGCGCGTCGGCCGCGAGCACGGCGCCGGTGGTGGCAGCGAAGTTGGGGAGCACCGGTGTGCCGCTCGCCACGAGGACCTTCTCGGCGTTCGTGCTCACAGAGCGGGCGGCTGCCTCGACGACGATGCGCGCCCGCAGCCGGCCGACGTTGTCGATGGTGATGGCATCGTTGGATGCAAGCACGAGAGCATCCACGGGCAACGAATAGAACTCGTCCAGCGTGATGAACATGTGCGAGGGGTCGAGTGTCAGTGACACCCTCGCGCCCGATTCGAGCACCGACGGATTGAGGCCACCGGCGGAGTACACACCGGCCGACGCGGAGCCGACGGCAACGACGGTGGCGCCCATGAGCGCCAGCAGCCTCGCGATCTGCGTACCGAACGGACCTGCGCCGAGGATGGCCACCGTCTGCTGGCGATGGAAGAGGAACTCGCCCATTTCCATCGTGGCGTGCGCGACCGAGAGAGCGACCTGCTGCTCGCGCAACGTGAGGCCATCGGCATCGGGCTGGTCGAGGACGCGGTTGTAGAGCTCCCACCGCTCCATGGTCCAGCCCTGGCTCCGTCGCACGGCCTCCATGCGCCACGGCAGGTTGTTCGCCTCGATCACGCGCTCGAGCAACACCGCGGGCACGTGCAGGTCGGGGCCGAGCGAGAGCACCGTGCCGAGGAGCGGGCGCAGCGACGAGAGGAAGCGACCGAGGACCTCCTCGATCTCGGGCGCCTGCGGATCGTAGTCGAGGCCGAGGCGCGCCCCGCCGATGGGCACGCGCGCGAGTTGATAGCGAATGGTGCCGATCCGCGCGAGCGCCGCGAGGTCGGTCCATTGCTGCTTGCGACGCACACGGACACCGCCGAACGAGACGCCCTGCGAGAGGGTGTCGATGATGACGTAGCCCGGCGCGGCCGTCACCGGATCGCGCCAGTTGATCACCAGCTCGGGCTCCGGCCCCTGCGTCAGCGGGGCGCGATCCGAGAGCCGACGCTCATTTGAGTCGTTAGACATCCTCGAACCGAAGAATATCACCGTTCGACGAGGATCCAGAAGCTCGACTCAGCAGCGCGTCGATGAGCCCGCGGTGGCGCTCGCGCACCTGGTCGCGCCGCACCTTGAGGCTCGGTGTCAGCTCGCCCGAAGGAACCGAGAACGGCTGGGGCGCAACGCCCACCGCGACGATTCGCTCGTGCCGTCCGAGCACTTCGTTCAGCCGGCGGACATGGGTGGTCAGGTGTGCGCGCAGCTCGTCGGGGGTCATGAGGGCCGTGCGGAGACGAGGGTCGGAGATGGCGTCGAGCACGGCGACGAGGTGCGTGTGCCCCTCGCCGAACACGGCAGCGTGACGCACGCCGGGCAGTGCCGCGAGGCGTGCCTCGAGCGATGCGGGGTGCACCTTCTTGCCGGTGGACAGCACGAGCAGGTCCTTGCGTCGCCCGGTGATGTGCAAGAAGCCATTCTCGATGCGGCCGAGGTCGCCCGTGCGCACACCGTCGTCGCCGACGAAGAGCGCAGTGGTGGCAGCGGGGTCGTCGAGGTAGCCGACGCAGCGGAAGCCGTCGCCGAAGAGCAAAACCTCGCCGGTGTCGTCCACCTCCACGCGCGAGCCGGGCAGCGCCTTGCCGACCGCGCCCATCACCGAGTCACCAGGCGCATTGTACGTGCTCGCGCCCGAAGTCTCGGTCATGCCGTACATCTCGTGCACGGGGATGCCGAGCGCGAGTAGCGCGCGCTGCGCCTCGATGGCGAGCGGCGCGCCCGTGGACAGCGCGAGCCGCACGCGCTCGAGGCCGAGCATCGTGCGGACCTCGTGCGCCTCGCCGTGCAGCGACGAGGCCGCGGTGGCCAGCGTCTGCCACTCGGCGGGCACGCCCATGAAGAACGTGGGGCGCACCGCGGCGACGGCCTCGGTCAGACGTCGACCGCGGGGGAACACGACGGAGTAGCCGGCCACCGTGGGCAGCACGACGCTCATGAAGAGCTCCGCGAGGTGCGCGAACGACAGGTACGACAGGTGGCGATCGGATGGTCGATGCGCTCGCACCTCGGTCATGCGTCGCGCCGCGCGCAACATGTTGCCGTGCGAGAGCAGGACGCCTTTCGGCACGCCCGTGGAGCCGGACGTGAAGATCACGAACGCGATGCGGTCCGTCGGCGCGCGCACGGTGTCAGGCGCATCGAGCGGCGCCATGATCGGTGGCGCGTCGTCGATGACCGCCACGTGGGGATCCTGCGGGCGCAGCGGATTCAGCGGCTCGACGAGCTTCGGCGCGAGCCAGTCGAGAAAATCGGGATCACCCATCGCGAGGGCGACGTGCGCACGCTCGACCAGCGTGCGGAGCTGCACGGGCGGCGTGGCCGGCTCGATCGATACGACGACGCCGCCGGCCAGCAGCACACCGTGCACGAGCGCAGGCACCCGCGCACGCGTCCGACACACGACGAGGACGGCCTGCGACCGCCGCAGCCCGAGCGCGAGCAGCCGGAGCGCGATCTGCTCGGCCTCGAGGTGCAGCGCCTGGTACGTGAGCGGGGGATCACCGCCCGTCTCGATGGCAGAAGCGCTGGGCCGCAGCTGCGCCATGTCGGCGAGCGCGGCGCCGATCGTCGGGGCGTGCTCCCAGCTCACGAGGGCGTGACAGTCCGTGAGAAGACGGCAGCCTCGATGATGTTGGCGAGCTCGAAGCGCCGCGCGTTCCGCAGCGTGAAGTGGTTCGAGTCGCGGATGCGCAGCAGGCGCGCGAGGCCGCGGGGCACCGTGTCGAGGAAAGCCGCGACGTGCTCGTCGGGCACCTCCTCGGCCTCGATGACGATCGTGGGGACCGCGAGGCACGACAGCGGCAGCAGCGGCACGCGCTCGGGAAAGCGCTCGGTCGGTACGCGGAACACGGGCGGTGACTGCTTCTGTCCGTCGGCATCGGATGCGATGCACGCGTCGATGTACTGCTCTTGCAGCGCCGAGTCGGTGTGCGCGTGCGCCGCATCGCCGAAGAGCTTCTGCCAGCGCTTGCGCTGGAACTCGGCCGTGTAGGGGATGTACGTGTGCTCACGCTGCGCGCCGTCGCGCTCCTCGATCATCTGCGCGAACGGTGTCCCCTCCGTCGCGCCCGACAGGTAGCAGAGCGACGACGGGTTGTTCAGGATCGCGAGCGTGACGAAAGGAACCTCGAGCGCCGCTGCGAGCACCTGGATCGCCCCGCGCGAGGAGCCGAAGAGCGTGAGCGGCCCCGGCCAGCGGCGGCGGGTGTCCTCGGCAACGGCACGCAGGTCCTCGACCGACTCGTCGAAGGTGTGCATCGCACCCACCGTCGGCGGCAGCGACATGCGCGGGTCACGCTGCGACCTGCCGAAGTTGCGGTGATCGAGCGCCACCACGCGCAGCCCGCGCGATGCGAGCTCCTCGAGGAACGAGTAGCCCGGCACCGGCAGGTCGTACGTGGGCTCGAGTGGCGCCGCGATCCCGTGGACGAGCACCACGATGGGCGCATCGGCCGGCAGCTCTGCGCGCGCGGCCACGCGACAGCGCAGCGTCACACCGTCGCGCGTCGTCACCGTATAGTCCTGCTTCGTGATGGTGCTCAGGTGCAGAGCTCGCGCAGGCGCAGACCCTCGCGGGTGCCCATGCGCATGATGACGGAGTCGGTGCGATAGAACACGCCCTTGATGCCCTTGTCCCACAG
>JAYTLP010000164.1:0-5868 GCA_043729375.1 Myxococcales bacterium | reverse complement strand
TGGCACCCCACGTACACCGTGCCGTCGTCCGCGACGGCCGGCGTGCTCGCGCAGTGCGTACCGCCCGGCGAGAACTTCCACTTCAACTTGCCGTCGGGCGCGATGGCGTAGAGCCCGTCGGCCGAGGCGTAGATGGTGCCGTCGGGCGCGACCGCAATGCCGTCCACATCGCAGCGCGCGCCTTCGGGGCCGACCTTGCGCTTGACCTTGCAAGGTCCGGTGGCCAGCTTCCAGCGCACGGTGCCGGTGGCGATCTCGACCGCAAAGACGGCGTCGTCGTCGGAGCCCACGTACACGACGCCATCGCCGACTGCAGGCGTGGCCCAGACGAAGTCACCGAGGTCGCGACGCCACCTCGCCGACGGCTCGGTGGCCCCGGCGTCGGGTGCGCCCTCGGCGAAGGCCAGCGCATACAGGCCGCGATCGTGCGAGCCGAAGAGCGCCAGCGGTCCCGCGAGCGCAACACCGCCGAACACCGTGCCCTGCGTGGTGAAGCGTAGCACCTCCCGTGGCATCGACTGCGGGAGCCTGCCCGCATACCGCCCGCTGTGGTGAGGATCGCCGTGGAATTGCGAGCCGGCGCGCGAGATGAGCGGCTGTGGGACGAAGGCGCGCGAGGGCGGTGCTGACGCGACCGGTGCGACGAGCCTCGGAGCCTCGGGTGCCGCGTGGACGGCCTGCTCGACGCACGTACCCGCGAAGCAGACGCGCGACCCCCTGCAGTCGGTGTCCTTGCCACAGCCGAGCACGAGCTGCGCCGATGCGCAGCCTGCACCGAGGCTGAGGAGAGCGAGGCCGCAAAGAATAACGCGGATTGGGAGAACGAGAACGCGGAGTGTAATGAACCTGGATCCTTGAACGAATGGGTGCGGCGCAACGAACCGTATCACGCTGGTGGCGCAATTCGGACGATTCCTCGGCGTCGAGATTGACCGGAGGGGTGGTGGCCTTTACCATGACCAGACGATGGCCGAACGGATCCTGATCGTCGACGACGACCCGTGGATCTTGCGCATGGTCTCCACGCTGCTCGAGAAGCGCGGGTACGCCATCCACACCGCGTCCGACGGCGAAGAGGCGCTGCGGCGCGCCGAAGAGGTCAGGCCCGACCTGGTCGTCACGGACGTGATGATGCCGAAGATGGACGGATGGGAGCTCGTTCGCGCGCTGCGTGCGCGTCCTGCGCTAGCGCTCGTCCCGGTGCTGTTCCTGACCGCGCTCAATGGTGAGGAAGACCGCATGCGCGGCTTTCGGCTCGGCGCGGACGACTTCCTGCCGAAGCCTTTCCGTTTCGAGGAGCTCGACCTGCGCGTGCAGAACGCACTGAAGAAGCGCGCGTCGACGCAACAGAAGGCCGCCGAGGTCGCTCGGGCGCCCATTGCACCTGCCGACGCACCGCCGCGCGCCGCTGGCATCCAGGGTCACCTCGAGCAGCTCGGCCTGTCGAGCCTGCTCGTGATGGTCGAGATGGAGCGCAAGAGCGGCATTCTGCGGCTCGAGCGGCAGGGCGTGACCGGTCGGCTCTTCGTGCGCGCGGGCCGGGTCATCGCTGCGCGACTCGACGGCGACCGCGCGCCCGAGAAGTCGCGCAAGGGCGCCGAGTGCGTCTACCACCTGCTCACGTGGTCGGACGGTCGCTTCGACTTCTCGGCCGTCGAGGTCGAGATGGAGGACGAGGTCAAGGCGTCCACGACCCACCTGCTGATGGAAGGCGCCCGGCTCATCGATGAGGGCGCCCGGTAGCCAGCTGGCTCGTCGAGCGGCGTAACGCCACGAGCGCGATGCCGCAGCCGATGAAGAGCGCACCCACGAGGATGGCTGGCGTCAGCGCCTCGCCGAGCCAGCGGCTCGCGACGAGTGCGGCGATCGCGGGTTGCAGGTAAATGTACACGGCCACGAGTGATGGGGGTGCGCGTCTCAACGCGTAGCCGTTGAGGAAGTACGCGGCGACGCTGGGGCCGAGCACGATGTACGCGAGGGATGCATACGCGCCGAGCGGTGCGAGTGGGAGCTCTCGCAGGAGTGGCCGCAGGCCGAGCGGCAAAAGCGCGGCGGCGCCGAACGCGAAGATCCACGTGACGGCAGTCTCGGTGCGGTAGCGACGGAACAGCGGGCGCGAGGCCACGAGGTAGAGCGAGTACGCCGTGGCGTTTCCGAGGAGGAGCAGCTCGCCGAGGCCGAGCTCCAGTCGGAGCGCGCCGCGCGAGCGACCGAAGAGGACCACGATCATGGCGCCCCCGAGCGCCGTTGCGAGGCCGAGCAGGCGCCGCGCTGTCGCACGCTCGTCGCGCAGCGCGATTGACAGGCCGGCCGTCAGCACCGGAATGGTGGCGCTGATGACCGCCGCGTTGGTCGCCGTCGATCGCTGCAGGCCCTCGAAAAACAGGAGCTGGTTCAACGTGACGCCGAGGAGCCCGGCTCCTGCGAGCTTCCACAGGTCGCGGCCCTCCACGCGCTCCCAGCCCGGGCCACGCGAGAGCAGCGCGCGCAGGAGGAGAAACAGCATCGCCGCCGCCGGGGCCCGGACGGCCAGGACCGTCGCGGGCGTGACCGAGCGCAGCGCGATCTTGCCGATGACCGCATTGCCGACGAAGAGGAGCTGCACGACGAGAAGCGCGACGTGGACGCGCCCCTCGGTGCGGGTCAGTGGCGCTTCAGACGATGGCGTCGTCGTCGTCGTCCGCGCCGCCGCCTTCGATGCCGTACTTCTTCATCAGCTTGCGGAAGTACTTGCGGTCGATGTCCGCCTCGCGCGCGGCGTGAGAGATGTTCCACTTGTTCTTCTTCAGCAGCTTGACGATGTAGTCGCGCTCGAAGGAAGAGACCCAGCGGTCCTTGGCGTCCTTGAACGTGGAGTCGCTGTCGACGGCGCTGCCCCCGCCCCCGCTTCCGGCCTGCGCGGGGCGGCGGTTGCCGCCGAGCTCTTCACCACGAACAGACTCCGGCAGATCCTTCACCTCGATGAGCTCGCTCTCGGCGAACGAGACCGCGCGCTCGATGGTGTTGACGAGCTCGCGCACGTTGCCGGGCCAGCGATACGTGGTGAGGAGGTCCATGGCCGCGCGCGAGATGCCGGCCACGCGCAGGTTGCCATCGGGCTTCTGGTTGAACGTGCTGTGCTGCAAAAGGTGCTTCACGAGGAGCGGAATGTCCTCGACGCGCTCGCGCAGCGGCGGGATGTACACGCGCACGACGGAGAGTCGATAGAAGAGATCCTGGCGGAAGCGACCCTCGCGGACCTCGAGCTCGAGGTTGCGGTTCGTGGCGGCGACGATGCGCACGTCGACCTTGATGGGCTTGTTGCCACCGACCCGGCGAATCTCGCGCGACTCGAGCGCGCGCAGGAGCTTGGGCTGCAGATCGAGCGGCAGCTCCCCGAGCTCGTCGAGGAACAGCGTGCCGCCGGACGCCGTCTCGAACAGCCCCTGGCGCGTCATCACGGCGCCCGTGAAGGAGCCCTTCTCGTGTCCGAAGAGCTCGGACTCGATCAAGTTGTCGGGAACCGCACCACAATCGAAGACGGCGATGGGACCATTGCTGCGGGTGGAGAGCTCGTGCAGGGTCTGCGCGACCACTTCCTTGCCGGAGCCCGTCTCGCCCTCGATGACGACGGTGGTGGCCGTCGGCGCGATCTTCTCGAGGATGGTGTAGAGCTCGCGCATCTTGACGTGGCGGCCGATCATCTTGCCGAGCCGCTCCTTCTTCGACGCGACGATCTCGACCTTCTCGTCGGCGGCGTGGAACTTCACCTCGGCGTTGCCGAGCCCGATGGTGCAGCCCGGCTTGAGGTAGCCCTCGCGAACGCGGACGCGGTTGATGAACGTGCCGTTGGTCGAGCTCAGGTCCTGGAGGAGGTAGCCGGAGTCCTCCTGCACGATCTTGCAGTGATAGCGCGACACCGTGTCGTCGTTGACGACGAGGTCGTTGTCCTCCATCGCGCCTATCGTGATGATGTCCTTGTCGAAGCTGTGCTCCCGCGTGCGGCCGCCCGACTGCGTCGTGATCTTGCAGCGACGGAGGTGCAGCGTGGCCGGCTTGTTACCGTCGAAATGGACCTTCGTCGGCGGGATGTAGTCCGGGAACTTCTTCGCCGCGGCTGCATCCTTCGAGCTTGGATCAGGTGGGGTCATGCGACCCCCACTTTGCGGATCGCGTCCGCTCGCCGTCAAGGTCAATTGACCACGGCATGTGCTAAACGATTGCGGTGGCAGCGGAAGACAGACCCACGACGATCACGCACAGGTTCTTGGTCGAGGCGGAGTGTGACGGCTGGCGGCTCGATCGCTTCCTGCAGAAGCGCATCCCGCGGCTGTCGCGCGCGCGGGTGCAGCGGGTGATTCGCGGGGAGTGCTGGCTCGACGAGCGGGCGTGTCGTCCGTCGTCGCCGGTGCTGCCGGGGCAGGTGGTGCGCTTCATCCGGCCTGCCCCCGTCGAGCCCGAGGTGCCACGGACGCTGCCGGTGCTGCACACGGACGACGAGTTCTACGTCGTGGACAAGCCGGCGGGCATCGCCATGCACCCCACGGCCAAGTTCCACTACGCGACGGTCACCGCGGTGCTGCGCGAGCTCTTCCCGGCGGAGAAGCTCGAGATCTGCCATCGCCTCGACCTCGAGACCTCCGGCGCCCTCGTCGTCGCGCGCACGAAGGAGGCCACCATATCCATCAAGAAGGCATTCGCGCGACGTCAGATCGAAAAGACCTATCTGGCCATCGCCCACTGGCCGGAAGGGCTCGCGGAGGCCGGCGTGATCGACCTGCCGCTCGGGCTCGAGCAGAAGGGTCTGACGCGCGTGAAGATGGTCGTCACAGCGCTCGACAAGGCGGGCTTGCCGTCGAGGACGCGCTACGAGGTGCTCGGGCGGCGTGGCCCCTACGCGCTCGTGCAGTGCCACCCCGAGACGGGCCGTCAGCATCAGATCCGGGCGCACCTCGACGCCATCGGCGCTCCTATCGTCGCGGACAAGCTGTACCCCGACGCGCAGATCTTCGTCGACTACCAGGACGCGGGCTTCGAAGCGGTGCAGGACCGCGTGCCCCTGCGCCGCCACGCGCTGCATGCTCACCGCATCGTGTTCCCGCACCCGACCACGGGCGCGCCCGTCGAGGTCACGAGCCCGCTCCCAGACGAGCTCGCGGCGCTGTTCGAGGGCAGCGCTGCCCTGTGAAGTCGCTTTCTCCGACGGGTTGGGCTACGTTCCGCGGTCGTGGAAACGAGTGAGCTCTACCTAAATCGTGAGCTGTCCTGGCTCGGCTTCAACGAGCGGGTGCTCTCCGAGGCCGCAAACCTCAGCTTGCCGCTGTACGAGCGGCTGAAGTTCGTTTGCATTGCAGCATCCAACCTCGACGAGTTTTTCATGATCCGCGTCGCGGGCATCAAGGAGCAGCTCGCGTCCGGCTCGGCCGGCACCTCCGACGACGGGATGCCGCCTGCCGAGCAGCTGCGACGCATCAGCGAGAACACGCACAAGATGATCGTGCGCCTCTACCGCCTGTGGAACGAGCAGCTGGTCCCCGGGCTCGAGGCAGTCGGCACGCGGCTCGTCGCCGAGGCGGCGATGACGCAGGAGCAGCGCGACTTCGCACAGACTCATTTCTTGTCCACGGTGTTCCCCGCGCTCACGCCGCTCGCGGTGGATCCCGCTCATCCGTTCCCGCACCTGCGCAACAAGTCCATCAACCTCGCGGTGCTCCTGCGCCCGAAGGAGAAGGACAAGAAGGCGCGCAAGATGAGGAAGAAGGGCTTCAACGGCCAGCCAGCGCCCGAGACGGACTCGCTTGCCGTCGTGCAGATGCCCGTGGTGCTCGGTCCGCTCGTCGCGCTCCCGTCCGAGGGCAAGAACGCCCGCTCGTTCGTGTTGCTCGCGGA
>JAYTLP010000163.1:0-4451 GCA_043729375.1 Myxococcales bacterium | reverse complement strand
CAAGGAGACATCGACCGGCATGTTCTCAATCCTTGTTAGTGAGAAGGGTGGCGACTCCAAACGCCTCGACTTCGACAAACCTGAAGTCACCATCGGCCGCGTCCAGGGCAACGACATTATTTTGCCGAAGGGCAACGTGTCGAAGCGTCACTCGCGCATCGTGCTCAAAGACGGCAAGTTCATCATCGTCGATCTGAAGAGCACCAACGGCACCTACGTCAACGGGCGAAAGATCACGAGCCCGCTGGTCGTCAAGAGCTCCGACAAGGTCTACATCGGCGACTTCATCCTCGCCATCGAGGAGGCCGGCGCCAGTGCGCCTGCGGAAGAGGCTGCGCCTCCCGTCCGTCCGCGCACGCAGCCGCCGCAGAGCGCGCCGCCGCCGCCGCCGCGTCGTCCCGCCGATCCGGAAGAGGAGGAGGACGCACCGCCGCCTCCCGCTTCAATGGAAGGTCACGAAGCGGAGGCCGATTCGACCGTGGGACGCCAGGACGACGAGCCCGAGGACGAAGAAGAAGCGCCTCCCGCCCCGTCGCCCCGTCGCCCCGTCGCCCCGCCGCCGGCCCAGGGCATCCCGACGATGCGCCCGCAGCCCTCGCCGATCGCGCAGCCCCCGCGCGCCGCGGAGCCCCCTCGTCCCTCGGTCACGCGCGACGGCCCGGCCATCGCGCCGTCGCGTCCGATCGCGCCACCGCGTCCGTCGGCGCCCGCGCCGGTCGCCTCGGCGCCATCGCCCGCATCTGCGCGGCCGCGTCCCATCGGCCCGCCACCTCCGGCGGCGCCGGCGCGACGCCCCCCGGCGCCCGCACACATCGACGGAGGCGCCGATGCTTCGCGCCGCGGTCGAATCATCGATGCGCTTCGCTCGCTGTCTGCAAAGCTCGTTGCCACCCTCGGGACGGAGCTCGACTCGCTCCACGGTGACGCGCTCCGCGAGCGCGCAGAGACCGTCGCCAACGATCTCGTAGCCGAGCTCGCACAGGACACGGGGCTTCCCCCCGGCATCGAACCCGACCAGCTGCTCCGCGACGCCGTCGGCGAAGTCGTCGGCCTCGGGCCGCTCGACGAGCTGTTGCTCGACGAGTCCGTCACGACGATCACCATTGCGAAGCCCGATCGCATCTTCGTCGACCGCGCGGGCCAGGGCCGTTCCCTCGCTCCGCGCTGGTTCTCGTCCGGCGAGGCGGCGCACCGCATCCTCGATCGCATCGCCCGGCGAAGCGGCCGTGGCGCAGAGCTCGCGGAGGCTCGCGCTCGAGGCGGACTCTTCGAGGCCCGCCTCGATGGCGGCTTTCTGCTCAGCGCCGCGCTCGGGCCCCTCGCTTCGGGCAGCATGTCGATGGTGGTGCGTCGCAGCCGCCGCGACGGCTCGCGTCTCTCCGACCTCACCTCGCAGGGTGTCCTCTCGCAAGGCATGGCCGATTTCCTCGACCTCGCCGTGCGCGCCCGTCGAAACATCCTCGTTGCAGGCGCGACGGGCAGCGGTCGCTCCACGCTGATGGGTGCGCTCGCGCGGTCGACCGATGGGCAACGCTTCGTGTTCGTCGAAGAATCGGCCGAGCTCGACGCAGGGGACCAGCCCTGGATCTCGCTCAGCGGTGCCGGTGGCGACGCGCGTCGAGCGTTCGCGGCTGCGCTCCGCCTCAAGCCGGAGCGCATCGCCGTGGGTGACATCCGTGGTGCCGAGGCGCTCGACATCCTCAGCGCCGTCTCGGGTGGCATCGACGGAGCGCTCCTGGGTATCGCCGCCACGTCCACGCGCGAGGCGCTCCGTCGCCTGGTGTCGTCGGCGCGGCTCGCGGCCGAGGCGCCCGAGACCGCGGCGCTCGACGCGGAAGTCCCGAACGGCGTGCATCTCGTCGTTCTCCTCCAGCGAGCGGTCGACGGTGAAAGCCGCATCACCGAGATCGCGGAAGTCGTGTCGGGCGAAGCGGGCAGCAGCGCCACGGCGATCTTCAGCGCTCGCGGCGAAGGGGCCAACGCGCGGTTCACCGCGTCGGGTCATATCCCCGGCTGGGCCGAGGGTGCGCCCGCGTCGATGTTCCGCGCCTGAACCCGCTCGTGGCCGTCCGGGGAGGGCGATAGCCGATGTGGCGAATCATCGCGCTCGACAAGGACGGCCGCGAAGTCGCGCGCGTCGAGCTCACCACGGGGGAGCTCACCATCGGTCGCGATCAGGACCGCCAGATCCAGCTCCCATCGGCAAGCGTCTCGCGCAGGCACGCTCGCCTCACGGTCAGCGGCGGTCAGCTGCTCGTGGTCGACGACGGCTCAGCCAACGGCGTGAGTGTGAACGGGACGCGGATCACGGCTGCGACGCCGGTCGATGCGCGGTCCCTGGTCGAGATCTCGGAGTTCCGCCTCGTGGTCGAGCAGCAGAGCGCGCCGCCGATGCCCGAGCCGATGCCCACGCCCGCGTCACCAATGGCCACGTCGGTGGTGACGGAGTCCATTCGCCTCGTGGCGCAGGGCGGTCCGTTCGAGGGCCGCACATTCCCCGTCGTCGGCGAGTGCACGGTCGGGCGCGCCACGGAGAACCAGCTCGTGCTCGACGATCCATCGCTCTCGCGCAAGCACGCGCAGCTCCGCGGCCAGGGAAGACGGCTCGACGTCGAAGATCTCGGGTCGTCGAACGGAACGTTCGTCAACGGGCGGAAGGTCGGACGCGCATCGGCCGTCCCCGGCGACTCCGTGCGCTTCGGCGAGCTGTCGTTTCGGGTCGAAGACGAGCGCGGTCAGGGCCGGCCCGGCGGCGAGCTCACGCCTGCGCTGACGGGTGCGTTGCTCGGCTCGGGCGCCATCACGCTCGTCATCCTCCTCGTCGCTGGGGTTCTGCTCGTGCGCCGACCCACCAGCGTGGCTGCGCCGGCAAAGGACGCGATCGCCCGCATCTCTCGACAGGCAGAGCAGCACCTCAAGCTCGGCAAGCAGCTCTTCAGCGACAAGAAGTGGGGCGACGCGAAGGTAGAGCTCGACGCCGCAATCGAGTCGGACCCTGCAAACGTCGAGGCGCGCAGGCTCAAGGCACTCGCCGCCCGTGCCCCCGAAGACGAACGCACGCTCGCGAGCGCCGTGTCATCGCTCGCCATCGGAGATCGGCGCGGCCTCGAGAGCGCACTGCGCTCGCGTGACGAGCTGCTCGTCGGCACGGCAGCGCGCAACACGCTCGAGGGCAAGCTCGTGCCGAAGCTGCTCTCCGTCGGGCTCGCAGCGTTCGACTCCAAGAATTACGTCGACGCCGAGTGGGCGCTCTGCCATGCCTTCGAGCTCAACAGCGTGCAGGCTCGCGCCGATCGCCGTGCGGGTCACGACATCCACGAAGCCGAGAGGAAGCTCGCTCGCGATCGTGGATCGCAACCGTGCGCTGCAGCCCGTTGAGCAAGCGGGCTGCCACGAAGTTCCTCGCGCGGTTGCGAGAGGCGCTCACCCGCTACGCAACGGGCGTGCACGACATCGGCGACGCGGCAGATCCGGCAAGCATCGCCGCCGCCGAGAAGCGCCTCGGCATCGTGCTGCCGGAGAGCATGGCGGAGGTGTATCGCTTCGCGAATGGCATGTGGCTCTTCGACGACGTCGTGCGGCTCCTGCCCCTTGCCGACGTCGAGGCGCGCGACGGCCGGCTGCGCTATGGTGCCACGGAGGGCGTCTCGCTCTGGGTGGACGCGGAGGGCCGCGTCTACGAGCTCGACGACGACGGGGACGGCGTGCTCGTCGGAGAGAGCATCGAGGAAGACCTGCTGGCTCGCATCGCCCGCGAAGGTCTGCTCATCGACGACGACGGCGAGTGGCGCGAGGTCTTTGGTCCGGACGGCGAGCTCTTACCCGCCGTGCAGCGCAAGCGTAACGAGATCGCACGAAAGCGGGCGCCCACATCCGCGCGCTGGTTCCTCGAGGCAGCCGAGCTTGCGCTCGAGCTCGACGGAGATCCGGCTCCGTATCTCGTCGAGGCGCGCGCGCTCGATCCACGGGCGCCGGCGCCTGCGGAGCTGCATGGTCTGCTGCTGTCCGGTCGCGGCGAGCTCGAGGCAGGCGCAGCTGCGCTCGCCGACGCTGCCGCGCACAGCGGTGTTGCACGCCAGGCAGAGCGCGCCGCCATCGCGGCCGAGTCGGCACAGCGCGCGGGGAATCCCGAGGTCCGCGCGCGCATGGCGGCGCTCGCAATCGATCGAGAGCCCGGCATCGTCGCGCGATTCGCGGAGGAGGCGGACCAGGCGTTGCAGCACGGTCGCCTCGAAGATGCCGACCGGCTCGGCTCGCTGGCCCGCGCCGTCGCTGGCGATGCCGCCGTCACGACCCGGCTGCGGCTTCGCGACAAGCTCCGCCCCGTCTAGCGGGACGACGACCGCACGCTAGAGCGGGACGGCGTCTACACGAGCTGGCGTGAAGTGCTTCTTCAGGGCGAGAAACGGCTTCTCGACGGCATGGAACGACGCCATCGCGACGACCAGTGT